>CALGND010000160.1 GCA_937958675.1 uncultured Granulosicoccaceae bacterium | reverse complement strand
GTGAGTAGGTAGGGTTGATCGTTTTTCATCACGATAGTAGGTGACATGGAGGAACGAGGCCGCTTGCCTCCCTCAACACGGTTCGCTACAGGCTTACCGTCACGCTCTGGAGTGAAGGAGAAATCGGTAAGCTCGTTGTTTAACAAAAAACCCCCACTCATCACACGGGAGCCAAACCCAGATTCGATAGTGGTCGTCATTGACACTTGGTTGCCGTAACGATCAGAGATAACAAAGTGAGATGTGCCTGGGCGTTCTATCTGTGTGTCTGGTGATAAAAGTTGTGCTTCATCCCACGGTGGGTTTCCAGCTTTTGCTTTTGCCATAGCTTTTGTTGTGTCAATGAGATCTGCTCTTTCAGCAAGGTATTTACGATTAAGTAAGCCCTCTGGCATATCAACAAAATCAGAATCGGCCATATACATACCGCGATCAGCATAAGCAAGTTTGGCAGCTTCGATATATAAATGCCATGCTTCAACACTATCATTCATGGCAGGGATATCATGATTAGATAATATCGTGAGAATTTGCCCCATGGTTAAACCGCCAGAGGTTGGAGGGCCCATACCGCAGATGTCATATTCACGATAAGCAAAGCAGACAGGTTCGCGTTTGATAACTTCGTATGAAGCCATATCCTCCATAGTGACTTGGCCTGTATTGGTTTCTGTTTTCACAGCATCCACAATACCTTGCGCAATGGTTCCTCGGTAGAACGGTGTCGATCCCTGTTCAGCGATAAGCTTAAGAGTATCGGCGAAAGCGGTATTCTTTAAAATGCTGCCTGCGCTTCTGGGTGAGCCGTCGTCGTTATAAAAATAATCTCGTGTAGTGTCGAATGTCTTTAAGCCTCGTTCGCCAGCTGCTTCAATTGCTTTGGACAATTTATCAGAAACAACGAAACCGTTTTCGGATGCATCGATGGCCGGTTGAACTAATGACTTCCAAGCAGCAAGTCCGTGATCTTCATGAGCAACCTCTAGTAGTTTAAGCGTTCCTGGCACACCAACTGATAAACCACCAGTGCGAGCATCTGGCCATTTTTTTGGTTCGCCGTCTTCACCAAAAAAATATTCGGGTGTAGCTGAGCTAGGCGCTTTTTCGCGACCATCGTAGGTAACTAGTTTTTTTGCCGATGCATCCCAAAAAAGTAAAAATGCTCCACCGCCTATACCAGAGGACTCAGGTTCAACCAGATTTAACATCAGTTGAACAGCCACCGCGGCATCCATGGCTGTGCCACCAGCTTCAAGTACGTCTAGGCCCGCTTGAGAAGCTAAAGGGTTTGCTGCTGAAACCATATGCACCGTAGCCACAACGGTCCCGTCTTGCTGTAACGAATCAGCAAATAAGGTAGGTGGAAGAAGTAATAAGCAAAATAAGTAGAGGTGTTTCATATGAAGTCGCTCTATAAGGGGTTTGACCAACTTAACACAGAGGTATGTAAGGCTCAAAGCAAGCGTAAGATATCGGTAACTTTTTAAGCAGCTGTCGCTGGGCGATAGAAAACGATAGTCGCCCCGACAGATGCAAGTACAACCCCAATCATAGCCGTAAGAGTCCACTGATAGCCTTCTAAGAACGTGGATATCGCTAAGGCTACAATAGGGAACAGTACGGTGGCGTAGCCTGCCTGCGCAGCGCCAGCTTTTGCAACCAAAGTAAGGTACGCCACAAATGCGATGACAGAAGCGCCAATAGCGAGATACACTAATGCGGCAAGATAAGTAGCATCCATCGGTAATGCCATAGATTCGCCAATTATCAACGCGGCCAATGTGCAAATGGCAGCGCCAATGAGCATCCCGCAGCCGACCATACTGGGTGTGTGCGCTTCTTTTGATAATGCCGCGGATACTAGATTTCCGACTGAGAAAAACCAGGTGCCCAGTACTGAAAGAGATAAGCCGATTGCTGTATTGTGCTGATTAGCTGCAACAGTGGAGAACAGCGATGGAGCGAATAAAGTTGCAATCCCAGTGAAACCAAAGGCTGCTCCTATTAGCGTACGTGGCATCGGTTTTACTCCTGCCCACACCCATTGATTAAACACGGTGATGAAAACTGCTGCCGCAAATACAATGGAAACTAAACCGCTAGTGATGTACCCAGACGCATAATAAAAACTAATAAAGTTGGCACAGAATAAACAGACACTCAATAAACATAGCAAGGGTATTTGGCTACGTGTCGGTGGTTGGAATTCTCGACGCATTTGCAACCAAGCGCATAAAACAATGCCAGCAATGCCGAATCGCCAAGCTATTGATACCACGGGGTGAATGTCACCAACTTGTAAAGTTATTGCATACCAAGATAGGCCCCAAAAGAATACGACAATGCCTAGTAGAAACATAGTGAGCTACTTTGATTTTCTGTTCTGATTTGTAATTAGCTTTTAGGTGGGAATGGCCGCAGGCCTAGTAGCATTTCTGATTTAGTTGATAGTGGTTTGTCGAGATGCTTTGCATCTGTGTAGTTAGACAGGGCTTTAATAACACGTTCGTATACGATGTGACGCTTATCACTGGAGTCTATCTCGATGCACTTGTTGCTCTGCTTGAATAGCTCTACAGTTGGTAGTGTTTCTTCTTTATAGGTGTCAAAGCGCAGCTTTAAACTTTCGACGTTATCATCGCTACGGCCTGAGTATTTTGCTCTGCCAAGGATGCGCTTTTCAAGTTCGTCGTAGGGGCATTCGAAGTAAAGCATTGTAGGTAATTCTGCTTCACGCCCAAAAATTTCATACCACGCTTCCATGTTATTTAGTGAGCGCGGAAAACCGTCCAGCAAAAAGTTGCGATTACCAGTGGTGCGAGTCAGGTTCTCCATCGCATCCTTAAGTAACGTCACCATGATTTCATTGGGTACGAGTTCTCCGGCAGTAATAAATGCGTCGATGGTAGCTGCTTGGGGGCCTTTGGCGGCAAGTTCTGCTCGCAGCAAATCGCCAGTGGATAGATGCGCCCAACCGAGTTGTTCTTCGGCCACTTCGCACATGGTGCCTTTGCCGCTGCCGGGCCCTCCGATAACAAATACAACGTTAGGTGAGGGGCAAGGCTCTCTCGGATCGTAATGATGGAGCACAATCTTAGGGGCAGGTGCGACGCCCTTGTGGTATACGTGCCACTCTCGTGTTGTAGGTGGAAGATCATCGTCGCAGGTATCGTCATAGGCTAGATGCCCATCGAGCCTGCAGATTCTCCAGGACTTATAACTGTTTGAATAAGATAAAGCGGGGCTTCTCTCACTTTTGCCATCAGCGCGGTCCCAAGCCATCTTGCCGTTCCAATAACCGGTGCTTGAGACAGTGCCTGATTCAGACTCCGTTGGTGGAGCAGTGGATGGCACATAGAGACCATCGCATTCAGGAAGTCCGGCACCTGAGACCTCGATAAAATAGGTATTAACTGGTAGCGCTGTTGGCTCGCTCATTCGGATCGCAATTTTCTTGAGTTTCTAACAAATTTTAAACGTTTAGAGCGCTTCTGTCCTAATTAGAACCAATCCAGAATCTGATTAGAACTCGGTTTAAGCGTAATATGGGCGGATATCGTCACATTGGAAGAAGAATTTATGCTGCCCATGGGATCAATAGTCACAGGCGTAATGATGTTGGCCTTGATATTCGCTACCCCCTACGCATTTGCTAAAAAACTCAAGCCACTACCTCATTGGGTTTCGCTTCCGGTAGGGTTGTTGGTGCTTGCAGCAGGCGCTTGGAACGTATTTTGGCACGCATCTCGACACATAACCGAGTATTGGGGCATTGCTGCGTTGGTATCAGGCACTTTGTTGATGATAACCGCTGGTTACATATTAGGTTTTAAACGCATGCCGGCACTACTCAATCAATGCAAACCTATTGTACTTGTAGTTTTACTAGCTTGCATGCTTCATTACGGAAATACGATCTATAACTTATAAGCCGTGCTTAGCTTATAAAAAAAGCCAATACGCACATGAATAAAGGCATATCGCTATATCAAAATGGCTTGCAAGCCTATGTAGTTTTTTTCAAGTATTCAGACATCAAGCCTAGTCCAACTTTTAGTACATCTGTGCCATTTGCAAACCCGATACGTACATAGCCTTCCATTTCCATAGCAGAGCCAGGCGTTAACATGACGCCTGTTTCTTTCAAAAGATCTACGCAAAATTCTCTTGATGGCACGTCTTGCTCGTATTTTAGTAATGCCGTAGTACCTGATTGTGGTTTCACCCAACTAATAGATGGTTCGATGTCTACCCAATCGGATAGTATGCTTAAATTTTCGCGGGTGATATCTCGGCTTCTTTGCAGTATCGCTTCAGCGTTCTCTAGTGCTAATGCGGCAAAATGATCGTCGATCATACCAACAGAAATTGTATTGTAGTCGCGATGTATCATCACGGCTTCTACTACTTCTAGTGGGGCAGCAAGCCAGCCTAGGCGTAATCCTGCAAGCGAAAATGTTTTTGACATACTGGCCGTACTGATACCTTTTTCATAAATATCAGCCATTGAGTCTGTCGTGCCTGATCCAGTTTGGTCGATCCCTCTATATACTTCGTCACACAGTACCCAAGCATCCGCTCTACGTGCTATTTCGGCGATCTTCTCTAGCATTTCGCGACTAATTAAACTGCCTGTTGGATTGTTAGGGTTGGTTAGTGCAATCAGCTTTGTATTTGGAGTGACTAATGCATCGAGCTGATCTAAATCAGGAAGAAATTGATTGTCGGCTGTTAGTTGAAGTTTGTCTACGTCTGCACCAATACTTGCAGGAATCGAATAGTGCTGTTGATACGAAGGGACTATGGCTACGACTTTGTCTGCTGGTGATAGGATCGTTTGATGGACAAGAGAATTAGCACCAATGGTGCCGTGGGTCACCAACGTATTGTTAATCGTTTGCTTTGAATACAGTGATACGATCGCGCGCCTGAGGCGATCACTGCCTTCTATTGCGCCGTAGGTCATTTTGAGAGCAAGAAGCTCCTGAATACAATCTTCGTTTTGTCCTGATAATCTTAAAAGCTCTGCGATGGTTATGCTTTCTACACAGGTTTCGGCAAGATTGTAATCGCATTTTAATTCAAACTCATTCATCCAGAGTTCGACGCCAAAGGGTTCGATATGCATATCAATATTTAGCCTGATTATTTTTATATTCGTCTATCAGCCTGAGGTAGCATATTTAGGTACACTACCGCAGCTCGTCTATATCTTACTGGAATTTAGCATGGCAAAACCAATCGTACTCATCACTTCAGCCTCTGGTCGTATCGGCAAAGAGCTGGTGGCGCAGTTAGCCAGCGAGGGTACGTTCACGATTCGGGCATGTTGCTTTAGTATGGAGAAAGCGGATTCTCTCAAAGCCCTAGGGGCGCATGAAACCGTGAAATTTGATTTAAACGATAGCGCTACGTGGGATTCAGCCCTTGATGGTGTCAGTGCGGTGTACTCAGCTTCGCTCGATCCGATGTTGGAAGGTCATCTTGCCTTCAGTAAAGAATTAGGTAATCGGGTTAACCAAATCAAGCATGTTGTAAGAGTGAGTTGTATGGGCGCTGATACAAACACAGCTTCATATGATCCTGACGTGCATTCGTCACGCGAAGGTGCCGCTATTCCGCTGATGCTGCAACACTACTGGTGGGGCGAGAAAGTACTAATCGATGCAGGCTTGAAGGTTAGTGTTTTGCGTAATAATTTTTTTATGAATCATTTGTTAAAGACAGATTGCGACAACATTCTATCTGAAGGATGGTTTAGCAACCCTTTGGGTAGCGCACGTAATTCGTTTGTCGCTACACGAGACATTGCTACTGCAGCTTCCGTCTTGTTAACCGAAGGGCCTGATAAGCATGCCGATAAATTTTATGATCTAACAGGCCCACAGCCACAGAATATGGCAGAGATTGCGCTAGATCTTGGCCGAGCTATGGATAAGAATATTGAGTATCGTGCGCAAAATATGGCTGATTTTGAGAAAGATTTTGGCAGCACGCGAGCAGAGTTCTTCGAATATCTGTCGAATGGCTTTTATTGCCGATGCAGTCCTGATTTCTACAACCTGACGGGTGCTAAGCCAACTTCTTACTATGACTACCTAACAACATCAGGCGTAAGCGGAGAAACGGGTCTAGATGAGTTATGGCAAGGGAATCTGTGGAAAAAGGGCGAAGATGCTATGAAAGGTGCTGCAGAAGTAAAGAAGTAGGCTAGCCAGTGCTGTGATTCACGGCCTCCATAGCGTCGATCTTAGGGTTTAGGCAGAGTTTCGATATTTGCTTCTTTTTTGATCATTTCATATATTTCTTCTCTGTGAACCGAAATGTCGGCGGGTGCGGTGATACCTAGGCGCACCTGATTTCCCTTTATTGACAAAACAGTGACGGTTACTTCGTCACTAATAACCAAGCTCTCGTCAGTTTTTCTGGACAAAACTAGCACTTACGAACTCCAATATCGCCATGCCGTTATATTTGGCGTGTTGTTTTTAGTTGAAAAAACGCGACTGATTAATGATGTCAGTAGCGGTTTGATACATTTCCCAAATTGCGCATATAGGGTGATTTGTCAGCTTTCGGTCTTACGCCAGACAATTAAAGCAGTTAATAGTTGGATTGGATATGCGTTCACTTGCCTAGGTATAATTACTTAGGTAGAGTACGGGGGGTAAACTTGCTATCAAAGGTTGCTTTTGATAAGCGCGGTTTAGAGCTGATCTTGGCGCTAATACAGAGTGAGGTCGTACAGATACGGTCTGTGAAGAAGATTAATCGTGAACGTAATTAATTCGACAGTCTTTCTGGTTGATGACGACGCAGGTGTGCGCTCGATGTTGGTCGCATCGCTTGAGCATCATGAGTTTCCGGTTCAAGCTTATGCATCTGCTGAAAGCTTTCTCGATGCATACGACCCTTCACAACCCGGTTGTTTGGTGCTTGATCTAAGCATGCCAGATATGAATGGGCTGGAACTACAACAAGAGCTCATTCTTCGTAAGCTTAATATTCCTATAATATTTATCACTGGTACTGCTGATATCCCGCAAGCGGTACAGGCACTCAAAGCCGGCGCCGTCGAATTTATAGAAAAACCGTTTCGACACGAGGTTTTGTTAAGGCGAATAGAAGATGCATTCAAGCTAGATATAGCAATGCGCGAAGAACAATCCGAGAATATTTCGATACAGCTAAAGCTTGATCGACTCACTGATCGAGAAACTGACGTGTTAAGACTACTCGTATCGGGAACTGCGAGCCTTTCAAGTAAAGAGATCGCACGAAAGCTTGATATCAGCCATCGCACTGTTGATCATCATCGAGCGCGGATAATGGAGAAGACCAATTCACACTCCATTACAGAGTTGGCTAGGATGGTCGACAAAGCAGTAATCAGAGTTCCCACCTCTAAGTAGCTACTCAAGGCCTGACGTCAGTAGCGTGTTAGTCGGCGCATACGATCTCGCTAAGCTACTGGGGTCAGTTTAATTGATAAGGTTTTCTACGGCCTCTTTTAACGCATCAAATTTGTAAGGCTTTTGCAGCACTCGCCAGCGAGGGGTGTCAGCTTTAAAATCAACCATGTGCTTATCGGTAAAACCAGACGTTAGTAATATCTTACAAGAGGGGCAGTTAGTATGAGTCCAATGCGCTAGGTCTTGAGCACTCATCTCGCCACCCAAAACCAGATCGCAGAAAAGTAAATCGACCTTTCGATCTGATTCTAGAATACGCAATGCGGCTTGTGCAGACTCCGCCTCTATAATCGAAAGTCCTAATGAATTGAATCGATTGACAACGATTTCTCGTGTGGACGGATTATCTTCTACGACTAATACACTGTATTGATTCTTTAAAGGCGGTTGAGAGTCGGAAGAGTATTGTTCTGCGTTTGCTGCTAATACTTCAATTTTTGATTCGGACTCGATATAGCGTGGTAAATAGATTTGGAATGACGTGCCTTCAGTAAGCTCTGAGCTAACAGTGATATTGCCACCTGATTGTATGGCAAAGCCGTAGATAGAAGCTAGGCCCATGCCAGTGCCTTTGTCGAGTGCTTTGGTTGTATAGAACGGCTCAAACAGGCGTGATTTAGTCTCGTCTGTCATGCCTGTACCACTATCATTTACTGTTAGTTGGACATAATCGCCTTCATTCACCGATACATTATGTGCAGCCTGAGTATCGAGCGTTACATTACTTGTTTTAATGCGGATAGTTCCGCCATCGGGCATGGCATCGCGTGCATTGATGGTTAAGTTGACAACTGTATTTTCGATTTCACTTGGGTCAATGCAGATAGGCCAAATAGCGCTGTCGAGTTCTGAAATTAGCTCGATGTTTTTACCAATAGTGGGTTTAAGAATTAATAAGGTATTTTCCACTTGTTCGTTTAGGTTAACAAGTGTTGGCTCTAACGCGCCCTGACGTGCTGATGCAAGAAGACGGTGTGTTAATCTAGCGCCCATATCTATGGCGTGTTCTGCCTCTACTATATGTTGTTGGGCTAATTCGTCCTCTGCAGTTAAGCTAATAAGCTCTAAGCGGCCAGAAATGATACTGAGTAGATTGTTAAAGTCATGCGCGATACCTCCAGAGAGTTGGCCTATTGCATCATTTTTTTGCGCTCTTCGAAGCTGTGCCTCAGTATTGACACGTTCTGTTATGTCTTTGTGTAAACTTATATAGTGATTAGTTTGACCATGATTATCTCGAACAGGTGAGATGGCAACTTCTCTGATATATTCAACTCCATCCTTGGTGTTGCTTTTAAACGTCACTTGAGCAGAATCGTTTTTTTCTAATGCAGCTCGTAAGGTGTTAATCGCCGGATGATTTGGTTCAACGCCTTCGAGGTTTAATAAACCTGTTCCAAGACATTCCTCTGCCGTATACCCCGTTAGCGAAACCAATTTGTTGTTAACGTACAAGATCGGAAAATTTTCTTTTTTCGCATCGCAGATAATGACACCCACGTCTAGTTCAGCAATCGCTCTATCACGGAGTAACAGATTTTCAAACGTAGAATTGAGCTGGCTTTGCATGTGTTCGAATGATCTGGCTAATACGCCTACTTCATTCTTGCCTCCCGCGGGGATAGGCACAGAAAAATTACCAGCGGCGATCAGTGAGGCATTTGTGGATAGTTGCCTTAGTGGCTTAACAACTAACAACAACAATCCCATAATGGTGCTTATTGCAGTCAGTAGCACCACAAATATTAATGGCAGTAAGAGCTTTAACTGATCCCAAATATTACTAACAAAATCACTCTTAGGCAAAAATATTCCAAGCTTCCAACTGAGCCCAAATTGTTCCGCAATAGGAGATACATAAAGCAGGCCTTCCTCTCCTTCGAGTGTTAAAGAGACGCTACGAGTCACATCTGCTTTCGATTGCTGGTCTACATTGGTTTCCATATATTCTGTTGCGGCTTTCGTATACGGAAAAGGTGTTTGGTTGCTTGGGATGTTATATGAAGGTCTGTCAGTGATTATTCCTGGTGCAACTGCCGCTACTAGTAGATCTTCGCCGTCGGTGATAAACACTTCGGTGTTGTTACTAATTATTAAAGTGTTGAGGAATTTTTGTAAGTGCTCAAGTAATAAATCAACCGCTGCCACGCCTAAAATTACATTATCATCTCCACGCACTGTAATGGCTCGAGTGATAATCGCTTGCCCTGTATCAAAATCCGTATAGATGTTAGTCCAAACCGCCTTATCTGGATTTGCCATTGCGTTTTGATACCAGGGTCTTTCGCGAGGGTCGTATAAGTCTAAGTCGCGCGCGTCAATTGGCTCGCCCAATATGCCATTTGGTCCAGGCGCGATATTCGTAAACAAGCCATTTGTAAATGGCGCTGATGCGGTAATGAGGTTTTTTGCATCCTGACTCTCAGAGTTAGCGACATCAATACCGATGTACTTCCCATTAACGTCGGCAAAATAGATGGATGTAACCAGGTTGTTAGTATTTCGATTTGCAGCATCCCACAAGAATCTGGAAATGCTGTCGTTGTTTTCCAAGTCGACACGGCCGGCTTTTATGGCGTGCTGTGTATTGGTGTTGATAATCGTTGGTATTTCCAAAAACTGTAGAAGATCTGTATTGACATCGTCAGCAACATTTTGAGCAAACTTAATAACAATCGAATCAACGGTTTTTTGACTATTATTGATAATTAAATAACTTGTGAGGCCAACGGTGAGTATCAGCATGAGTGCGAATGCGCCACCGAGTAATCGACTTAACGAGAAATCGCCAAATAGGGTGTGATAAATTCGGTCAAGCGACGTAAACCACATGGTTTTCGGTCTCTGGCTGATGTTGGGAATATGGACAGCGTCCAGATCCGAAACCATACCAAACTTGTTAGAGTTTTGTGATACTTTTTGTGGCGGGTCCGCGCCAAAACCTTAGTAGCGGGAGTTTTAGTTAAATCGACTTAGATCGCCCTTGAGCGATATCTAACGGTTACGACGATGCTAGAGCGTCTAGGCTTGTATTGGATCGCAATCAACAACTAAACCGCGGGGGTTATCGTTAGTTTGGTAGAGCAACCCGTGTTATTCTGCGCTTGCATACCAATAGTAAATAAGCCCTTGGAAGCGTCCTTTGCAAGAAAGCCTTTGAATACGTAAGTGACTCCATTTTTTGGATCATTGTCGCCAAGTGAATTTTTAAATTTATGTTCCGTCGGGATTTCTATATAGAACGCGCCTTTTTTTGAAATATTACCTTCACCACGGTGCTTGCCGTATTGCAGTTGGCCAACGCCATTTTTCACTAGCACTATTGCAGTAGAGTTATAGAATTTACAATTGAATAATCTGGTGCCGACAGTCTGCCGAGCAGATAGCGCTTTTTGAGTCAATTTCCATACGCCGTCGAATTCACCCCCTATAGCTCTATCGTCTTCTTTAATAGGGCTTATGAGTGTTGAAGCACATGCAGATATAAATACGAGGCTAGCTAGCGAGATCGCTTTGATTAGTTTGCTTAGCATGATTTTCGTCTCCTTGATTAAAATCTATGATTAGAATCATACGTTTTCTATTCGAATTTGCTAGGGGCGATGCTTGATTTTAATTGTTAGATAACCATCTAATCATAAAACGATACACACGCAGTTGGTATTAATACCGATATTGACGTTTCCAGAGCATGGTGTTCGCTAATTTGTGTTGACATGTTCCTTTGCCAAGGCGATTGTTTTATTCAGAACGTGTAGGCATTGCGTGGTGCTTTTAGTTTTCCAATGTTGAGATCGTGGAGAAAAGACAGCACTTAAGGTATCTTTAGCCTTTGCCTTCGACAGAGTATTACGTCCAGCCCAATGATGTGCTTGATTCTCGCGACGCAATGCTGAAAACAGACTTATTGGATTGACCGTACCTAGCTCTATACAAAGAAAAAGGTACTTTTTTTCGTCCATTATACTTTGACACCATCGACTAAATGTACCGTTTGCATTATAGGCATTGGCTTTTTCTGTATCAATATATACGTCTAGCCCGTAAAAACTTTTTATCCAGCTAGAGCGTTTTTCTTTTGTAACCAAGTTCGTATTGCCGATTAGTGAAGCCTTAGCCGACGGACCCAATCCACTATGAATATCCAATACTGTAATTTGATCAGCACCAGCCGAGAAATTTAATATTAGTTTTTGTAACAACTTAGTTGCTTCACTTAATTGTTGTCCTCCAAAAAAAACGCCCTTTGGGAAATCATATTGCCCTTGAGCGATTGGTTTGAATAGCTTCGTGATGCCAAGGTTAGTTGATATTAATTTAATGGCGTTAAACCAGTAGCTAATTTCACCAACGATGCTTGGCGCTGCTTGGGGGTTGATAACTGGATCTAGTGTGGCGTATCGCGGGTGGGATGATGGTGGTCTTTCAATAAAGTTTCGGTTTATGTCGACGTTGTTTTCATCGACTCGCCGAAGATGTGCAAACCCCCATGGGTTGGCTGCGTGAATCATTACAATGCCAATGCCTGATGGCATACGCTCTTGCGCTAGCATCCGCAAGGCTTGAAATTGTACGTTTGCACCAATGAAGCCTTCAACGCCGTGTACACCGCTAGTAAGAATGATTAGGTGTTTGTCGTCATCTGATGTAAGTGAGGCAACGTCGACTGTCAGAAGTTCTTGTGAGGGGCCTTTAGCGGAAATTGGATGGGACTCCATATGAGCATCACATGCTTTCCCAAGTTCGATAAATCGGGCACGACTGGTAAAGTAATCAGTTGGCCACATGTTTTTGTCATTCGAATGGTATTGGGTCAATAGTATTCCTAACGGCGTAATATCATAATCCATCTGCCAATGTTTAGAAGATCGGCGAGAGCGGCAGCAAAATAGGTGTACGCTGCAGCTTTTAATACGCTTTGTACAGCGGGTATATCTGCCTCGCTAATGTAATCACCTTCGCTCAGGATGGGCATTGCTTTCTTGAAACTAGCATCCCATTCCTCTGGCAGTATGATCAAATATGCCATTGCGCCTAGTAATTGCAAAAATAGTCCAATACCAATAAATAACATGATGGCAGCAGGCGCTCTGACTATGACAGCGATTAATGGTGTTACGGTTAATAACAGTACGCCCGCTTTTTTTAGCATATAGGCGGTAGGAAGATAACGGCTGCGTAGTGTTGAAACGGGTTCCTGCCGATCAAACTGAATAGCATGTCCCACTTCATGTGCGGCAACTGCGATGGCAGTTAGTGATTTTCCGTTAAAGTTTGATTCGCTTAGCCTAACCGTGCGAGTGCTGGGGTCGTAATGATCGTTGCGATCGTCGGTTGTCTCTAACGAGACATCAGCTAACTCGAATCGTTTAATAAGGTGTTCAGCTAATTCGCCGCCAGTACCCGGTAGGTCCTCGCGGTGCTTGCCGTGCTTACGCATGACCAACGATATGCGCAGGCTAGGTAAATAAGCCAGAGCTGCTAGCAGTAGAGAGAGTATGACGTAAGGCATTAGTTGAGCTTAGTAGCGGCGCATTGACATGCGCCGCCTTGTGCCATAACAGTCTATTACCCTATGGCGCGTAAAAGCGCTTCGCCAAGTTTGGCAGGGGAGTCGGACACGACAATTCCAGCCTTCTCCATTGCAGCTATTTTATCTTCTGCACCACCTTTGCCACCCGATATTACGGCGCCAGCGTGACCCATGGTGCGCCCCGGAGGAGCGGTTCGTCCGGCGATAAATCCTGCCACAGGTTTTTTGCGGCCATTTTTAGCTTGCTCCGCTAACCATTCAGCTGCTTCTTCTTCAGCGGATCCGCCAATTTCGCCAATCATGATGATGGACTTGGTGTCTTTGTCATCGAGAAACAGATCAAGAACATCAATAAACTCGGTGCCTTTGACAGGGTCACCGCCGATACCGACAGCTGTTGTCTGGCCAAGCCCAGCATTGGTGGTTTGAAATACTGCTTCGTAAGTTAGGGTGCCAGAGCGTGAGACAACGCCAACAGAACCTTGTTGGAATATGCTGCCAGGCATGATGCCGATCTTGCATGCATTAGGGGTGAGTATGCCGGGGCAGTTAGGGCCTACGAGGCGCGAGTTTGATTCTAACAATCGCGCTTTCACTTCAACCATATCCCGCACCGGTACACCTTCGGTGATACAGATGATTAGCGGTATCTCGGCATCTATTGCTTCGATCATTGCCGCAGCGGCTCCGGCAGGTGGGACGTAAATGACCGATGCGTCCGCCCCGGTTTCCGCACGACCTTCTTTGACCGTGGTGAAAATAGGTAGCTCAGTGCCCTTGCTTTCGCCAGTGCTACTTGTCCAGGTAGTGCCACCTTTTTTAGGGTGAGTACCACCGACCATTTTGGTGCCATGGTAGGCGAGTGCTTGTTCTGTGTGAAACGTGCCTGTGTTACCAGTTAAACCCTGCACGAGTACCTTGGTGTTTTCGTTTATAAGTATCGACATGAGCTTACCCTTTAACTGCGTTAACGATTTTCTGAGCGGCGTCGTCAAGATCATCGGCAGCGATAACGTTGAGCTCGCTGTTATTGATAATCGCTTTGCCTTCTTCAACTTTTGTACCTTCAAGGCGTACAACCAATGGCACCTTGAGGCCGACTTCTTCGACTGCTTGTACCACGCCTTCGGCGATAACATCGCAGCGCATAATGCCACCAAAAATGTTCACCAATATGCCTTTGACATTGGGATCGGATGTGATGATCTTAAATGCTGCGGTAACTTTTTCGGTTGTTGCGCCACCCCCGACGTCGAGAAAGTTGGCAGGAGATGCCCCGTAAAGCTGGATAATATCCATCGTCGCCATGGCAAGCCCGGCGCCATTAACCATGCAGCCAATGTCACCATCGAGAGCGATATAAGCTAAATCGTGTTGTGATGCTTCGATCTCCTTTGCATCTTCTTCAGTTTCATCTCTTAGTTCAACAATGTCTGGATGGCGAAAGAGAGCGTTTTCATCGAACGAAACCTTTGCATCAAGCACCGCTAGGTGACCATTTTTAAGCGTGACCAGTGGATTGATTTCTAGCAAGCTCATGTCGGAATCGACGTAAGCGTTGTAAAGCAATGGAAAAAGTGTTTCGCCATCTTTAGCGGCTTGCCCAGTCAGTTTAAACGCTTTGTTGAGAGCAGCGATATCGTTATCAACAATGCCTTTTAGCGGGTCAATGGCTATGGTATGGATTTTTTCAGGTGTATCGTGCGCAACTGTTTCGATATCCATACCGCCTTCAGTTGAGGCAACAAACGAAACTTTGCTGTTTTCTCTGTCGACTAATATCGACAAGTACAGCTCTTGGTCAATGTCCGCGCCGTCTTCTAGGTATAGACGGTTAACTTGTTTGCCAGCTGGCCCTGTTTGTTGTGTAACCAGGGTTTTTCCCAGCATTTCTGCAGCATTTTCTTTGGCTTCTTCGGCTGAAAAACAGACTCGGACACCACCTTTAGCATCTTCGGCGAGTTCCTTGAATTTACCCTTACCGCGCCCACCAGCGTGAATTTGGCTCTTAACAACGTAAACTGGGCCGGGTAACGTAGCGATAGCTTTATCGATGTCGTTGGGCGACAAAATCGGTACACCGTCGGAGACGGGCGCACCGAATTGTTTCAGCAATGCCTTTGCCTGATACTCATGGATGTTCATAGTTAATGTACCTATCTGATGTTAAATAAAATTTTGCCCAAGCTTGCATATAGACACCTTAGGTTTTACTAGCGGCCACAAGGTGTTAATTGCGAGTTTCACTGTGTTTCAAGCCATGCGAAAACTACTATTTTTGCATTGTTCAGCCGCGTGCGGGGGTTATATGGTCGGCGCGAGGTGATTCTGCATATTGTTTTGAATAAGAACGGAATCTAAAAGCGCCTATTCATCCAGTGTTTCTTTACTGTTAACGATTTTAAGTTGTTGATATTTATAGTTTTGATTGTTTCGATATGACTAGTCTGAGATGCATAGTATAGCCGAATGAAACGCGAGCATAAGCCAGGTTATTAGGCACTACTTGAATGCTAAGCATAGTGTTAATTGAGCATTGCGGCTATAACTGCAACAAGTGTCATCAAGAACAATACCCACTTCATTGTCTTGGGCGAGATATCAATCGCGATATTAACGCCTAACCACGCACCGATAATGCTGCCAACGGCTAAGATTAGTCCGGGTATCCAAGCAACCTGGTCGTTGTAGATGAATAGAGCAAGCGCAACGGCGGTAAATGCCACTGTGCAAACAAGCTTGAGTGCATTGGTTGAGACAATGTCGTACCGAAGAGTTCCCGCAAGGGCAGCAATGAGTACAAATCCAACTCCCGCTTGCACAAACCCCCCATAGAATCCAGCGACGAACAAGGCAAGCCAAGCACCAGAGGTTTGGCCTACGAGCTTCACCGGTGTGCCTGCTTCAGGGATGACTACTGAGGGTTTGAACACCATTAGCGCAGCCATTCCAAGCATGGTAAACAACAGCGCAGGCTTGAGAAGATAAGCTGGAGCGTAGCTTGCCGTTGCGCCACCGAGAAAGCCGCCGATCAGAGTGGGGAATAGAATAGCTTTAAGATCACCTGTTGGGAGTTTGCCTTTGCTGTGAAATTGCTTTACTGCGGTAACTGACTGCATCATTACACCCACGCGGTTAGTTGCATTGGCTACATCAGGTGGCATACCTGCAATCATCAGTGCGGGTATAACGAGGTTTGATCCGCCGCCTGCCAACGTATTGATAATACCGGCGGCTATTCCAAGGGCAACTAGTAAAAGGCCAAAGCCAAACGTCATTTCAATCATATTGCGCTTTTTCTCTTTTCACCTAAAACCATATGATGATCAATACCAGCAATTTTATCTTGTAAACGATGGTTGACATACAAAACGGTGGTATCGGCACTGGCACAAATTTTTTCGATCAATGCGAGCACTAATTGCCGGTTTAAGTCGTCGAGGCCTAAGCAGGGTTCATCGAGGATAAGCAGTGGTGGATGTTTAACCATCGCTCGAGCTATCAGTATTAGCCGTTGATCGCCAAACGAGAGCTGATTGAAGGGTTGATCGCCGCGTTCCTGCATGTCCAGAAGTACCAACCATTGGTTGGCAATGTCTTTTTGTTCATCACTATACTGTTGATAGATTCCGATGCTGTCGTAAAAACCTGAGATAATCGCATTGCGCACGCTCACACTGACTTTGTATTCCCACAGTAGTGCGCTAGAGACATAGCCAATATGCTGTTTGATATCCCAGATGGTTTCCCCTTGGCCACGTTGCATACCAAAGATTTTTATATCGTTAACGTAGCATTGTGGGTGGTCGCCGGTAATTAGATTTAATAGGCAGGTTTTACCACTACCGTTTGGACCACTGACTTGCCAATGCTGACCAGGTTCTATTTGCCAGTTAAGTTCATCGAATATCACTGTATCCCCATAAGCGATGTGTCCGTTTTTGATCGTAACCAGTGGAGTGCTGGGATCAAGGTTGCTTGTTTTTGCAGCGGACTCTTTTGGAGGAATTGCTATATCGCTGGTTTTGAGGTGCAGTAATTGTCTTAGCTCTGCAACGGCTGTGTCGTCGGAATATGCGACTGTATGCGCTAACTGGCCATCCTCTACAAACGCAATATTGGTAACGAAGCTTGGGATTTCATCAAAGCGATTTAACACTAATATCATGGGTGTTGTTCTACTGTATTCGTTTAGCAGGCGCTTTAGAAGATCGTCAGAATGATGATCAAGGCCTTCGAATGGTTCATCTAGTATTAGTAAGTCAGCGTTACTGGTAAGCGCTTTAATCAAAATGACTTTGCGTGTTTCGCCAGTTGATAGTTTGCGAAAGCTTCGCGTTAGTAGTGATTCGAATTTAAACTCTGTTACTAAACGAAGTTGTTCTGTCTTGTTTTTACATCCTTCATCAAGAATTTCTTGAACGCTGGTGCCTTCTGTTATCACATCGAGAATGTCGGCATCGTCTTTGCGTCGTTCTTTTTCTATTAGTTCCGCTTGTGCTTCAAACGACACGACAGCAATGTTTGTTGGTAATCCAGTAATCACTCCTGATTCAATATCGCCGATACCAAGAAGGCTGGCAGCTAGTGCCGATTTGCCTGATCCGTTAGCGCCAGTAATTACCCAATGATGACTATCGTTGAGTTTCCAGTTGATTTGCTTGAGCGCAAAATGATTGTCAAAGCTGACACACAGATTTTTTAGAGTAGCGTGAAACATGAATAATGGATGAAGGTTTATCTGAATAGTTAAGTGAATAACATACTTACGCTTGCGGGTAAGAGTCGGCGGCGCAATTCCAGAATGCGTTTAGCAAAGGATCATTTAGTCTTTCTTCATGTGCGCATAAGCCGAGTTCGAAAGCTTTGAGATCATCCATGTAAGGTAACACTCGAACTGTTTCTCGAAAAGGGCTGTGTTCAACGACGAGAGTCGGCACCACTGCGACGCCAAACCCTAAACTTACCATTGATACCACGGCTTCATGTCCCGCGACTTGCGCATAGATACGAGGTTCGCAGTTTAGCGCCTTCATACGTTTAAGAAAGCGGGTGCGCGCAAGCCCGCGCTCCGCCAATACAACAGGTAGCTGAGTCCAGTCTGGTTCTTCGCCAGTTTTCAAGTATTCATTCAAGGTGCTGGTTAATGGGCTAGGCGTGGTAGGGCCGATCAAGCGTAAGGGCGTGCGTCTTAGCGGTAGGCAGCTTAATTTGCGAGGCAGTTTTGACGGCACAGCGATAATGGCGGAATCATCCACGCCTTCAACTACACGTTCCAACGCTTCGGCTTGATCTCCAGTACGCAGTTTAATCTCAATACCAGGGTGCTTATCTCTCATCGAGGGTAGTATTTTGCTGAGCATGCTGTAGCTTGCTGTTACCGATCCAAAAACGCTGACCTCACCAGTAAGCTTGGCTGTTTTTACATCAAGATCGCTGCGGATCTTCTGCCAGTTCTCCACGGCCTCTTGGGCATACTCTAAAAAATGCCGCCCTGCAGGGGTCAATTGAACCTGTCGATTATCGCGCTCAATTAATACTTGGCCGACATTCGCCTCAAGTCGCTGCAGATGCCGGCTGACCGCGGACGGGCTGAGATCCGACTGGCCTGCTGTGCGCCCAAAATGTAGCGTTTGGGCCAAGCTGAGAAAGACTTTGTAGGCGCGGATATCCACTTGGAGGCGTTTAGCTAATAGTTTATGCAATTATAACAATAAGTTAGTTGTTCTGTGCGATTTTCGCAACGCAGTGAGTCGAATATGTCGATTTACGCAATGCCAATACTCCTTTACTATTCACGCCGTAATCCATTATTCGTTATTTCAGGAGCCATTGTTATGGGCGAAAACTACTTCAATTCACTACCGCTACGTCTTCAACTTGAAGAGCTGGCTAAATGCCGTTTTATGCAAGCTGATGAATTTGCTGATGGCGTGAACTACATCAAAGGCAAGAAGATTGTCATAGTGGGCTGTGGTGCTCAAGGGCTTAACCAAGGATTAAACCTTCGTGATTCGGGCCTTGATGTGAGTTATGCATTGCGTCAAGCCGCTATCGATGAGAAACGACAGTCATTTAAAAATGCGTCTGATAACGGATTTACTGTTGGTACCTATGAAGATCTCATTCCTACTGCTGACATAGTGATGAACCTAACCCCAGACAAGCAACACACGGCCGTTGTTAATGCGGTTATGCCATTAATGAAAAAAGGCTCAACACTTGACTACGCACATGGCTTCAACTTAGTTGAGGAAGGCATGCAAGTGAATAAAGACATCACCGTTGTCATGATGTGCCCTAAGTGCCCGGGGTCTGAAGTACGCGCTGAGTATGTTCGGGGCTTTGGAGTGCCGACACTGATTGCAGTGCATCGAGAAAACGATCCAAATGGCGATGGTATGAAGATAGCTAAAGCACTTGCGGTGGGCACTGGCGGGCATCGAGCTGGTGTATTGGAATCATCACCAATTGCAGAAGTAAAATCAGACTTGATGGGCGAGCAAACTATCCTTTGCGGTGTGCTGCAGACTGGCTCTGTGCTTTGCTATAACAAAATGATAGAAGAGGGTGTTGATGCGCCTTACGCTGCCAAGCTAGTCCAGAACGGCTGGGAAGTCGTCACTGAAGCACTAAAATATGGTGGCATCACGACGATGATGGATCGATTATCAAACCCTGCAAAAATACGCGCGTTTGAATTATCTGAGCAAATGAAAGAGATTCTTCGTCCATTGTTTCAAAAGCATCAAGACGACATCATGTCTGGGCATTTTTCTAGCACGATGATGGCTGATTGGGCTAATGATGATGTAAACCTACTTAAGTGGCGTGCCGAAACGGCTGAAACGGCGTTTGAAAAACAAACTATCTCTACCGATGATATTGCTGAGCAAGAATACTTTGATCACGGTATCTTGATGGTGGCAATGATCCGTGCTGGCGTAGAGCTAGCGTTCGAGACTATGGTTGATGCCGGTATTATTGCGGATTCGGCTTACTACGAGTCGCTACATGAAACACCACTGATTGCTAACCTAATTGCTCGCCGGAAGTTGTACGAGATGAATGTTGTTATCTCTGATACTGCTGAATACGGTTGCTATTTGTTTGATCAATTAGCGCGTCCATTGCTGGCCAAAGAGCTTATGCCTTCTATTAAAACTGACGTAATCGGCAAGGGTTTGCAAACTAATGATGCTGGTGTTGATAATGCTCAGCTTGTTAAAATTAACGATGCAATTCGTAATCATCCGATTGAGAAAGTCGGCGCTAGATTGCGTGGGCATATGACGGGCATGAAAGCGATCGTCTGATCGGCGAATACCGTTGTACTCGCGAAGGCGGGATGGCTGGCCTAGCTGTCCCAATCTATAAACAATTCTCGTGGGCCACGAAATGTAATATTTTCTGAGTAGCTTAGTTGTTGATTCTCAACAAGCCGTAAGCTTGGCAGGCGTTCGACAAGTGCTTCGATAGCGACTTGCGCTTCTAGGCGAGCCAGCCGAGCTCCCAAACAAAAATGAATACCGTGGCCGAAGGCGATATGTTTACGGGCATTCTTACGTCGGATATCAAATTCGGTTGGCGAGTCGAACAGTGATGGCTGGTGATTGGCAGCACCTAAACTTAGAAATACTTGCGTACCTGCTGGAACGTTTACGCCAGCAATCGTTGTATCGACATTAGTCCTGCGGCGCCAACTGGTTTGTGGCGATTCGAATCGCAATACTTCTTCTAATGCGTTGGGAATCAGTGTGCGATCGTTACATATCTCAAGCCAATTTTCGCGCTGAGATAGTAAGCACAATAATGTGTTGCTCATGTAGTTACTGACGATCTCATGGCCTGCAAACGAGTGGCCATAAATAATCGATTCGACTTCACGGTAAGATAATTCCTCAGGGTTGGCCTCGTGAGCATCAAGGAGCTCGGACGTCAGGTCGTCTTTACGATCGTTAAAACGAGATGCTACAAACTCTCTACAGTATCGCCAGTACTTCAACATTTTTTCGGCGATATCAACTTGTTCATCTTCGTCTGGATTGCCCCAGGTAAATGCCAATCTATTCCCGGTCCATGACATTAACTGCTCATCATCAGCTTCATCGAAACCAATAAATCTAAAAATGATTTGCCCGGGCAATGGATGGCCAAATGCACTAACAAAATCAACTGGCCCACCTTTTTTAATCATAGCGTCGATAAGTTCTTGGCTACGCCTGCGAATATAGGGTTCTAAGATTTTCATACGCCGGCCAGAAAACCCAGTTTGTGTGTGCTTTCTAATTCTTGTGTGGTCGGGCTGTTGCCTATTAGACATAACCGCTACTGGATTAAAGTCTTCATGAGCTAATATTGCGGCAGCGCGATCGCAAATCGGAAACACTGGATTCTGTACATTATCTGATGAATACACATCGTGATCGCGGAATACTTCGACTAAGTCTTCCATCTTTGTTACGACTAAGAACCCGAGCTTTTCGGAATAAAAGATTGGGTCTTTTTCCCGAAGCTTTGCTAATTGTGGGTAAGGGTTTTCAAGGTACTCTGGAGTAAACGTTGTAAATTCATGATTTATTGGACAACCAGTAGGTTGAGCATGAGCTGGCGTGCTGATGTTGTGATACGCGCCTTCATCTTTTGTGCTCATGATTAAATCCTTAATAGTGACTTACGTTTGTTGTGGTGTTGAACCTGCGTTTGTTTTTTTCTACACCACCTTATTGGTAGCATGTTTTATTTGTTTCCTGCCATAGTTTAAGGTATTTTCTTGCTTTAACATTATAATTGTGCAATTTTTCCCTAGTGTGTGAATGTTAGACTATCTGGTAACTTAACGGCCAGTAGTATGCAATGCGGGAAGTTAGGTATGTTCGCATCTAGGACGTGAGAATAGCGATATAACTCTAAGGCTAAAATAGGTACTTTGGTATGAAGCGTTCGGAAGTTAATAGAATCATGAAAGAGGCTGATGAGTTTATTCAGTCGTTCGGTTTTGTTTTGCCGCCCTTTGCTTATTGGTCACCTGATGAGATGCTAGCTAAGCGCGCGGATAGCCGCGTGGATATCAATGGGATCATCAACGCAAGGTTAGGTTGGGATATCACTGACTATGGCTTGGGTAAATTTGATGAGCTAGGCTTGTTTTTGTTCACCGTGCGTAATGGCTCACAAGAGGATCTACAACGTGGCGGCGGCATGTGTTATGCCGAGAAGATAATGATATCCAAAGCCAATCAACTCTCGCCGATGCATCGTCATATCGTTAAGGCTGAAGACATCATTAACCGAGGTGGCGGCACGCTAGTGCTTGAGCTGTTTAATTCTGACGCTGATGGAAACCCGGATGAAACTACAGATGTCACAGTGATGACAGATGGCATGGCAAGAACTCAAGCGGCAGGTGCAAAGCTTAAACTTTATCCTGGTGAAAGCGTTACGCTTATGCCCGGTAACTGGCATGCGTTTTGGGGAGAAGACGCAGATGTACTAATTGGTGAAGTCTCCACCGTGAATGATGATCGTACCGATAACGTTTTTTTAGAACCGATCGGGCGGTTTTCTACTATTGATGAAGATGTTGAACCGACTCATCTATTGGTATCAGACTACGATCGGGTGTTTGCTTGAAGATTGATGCATAAGCCGTCTTTACCAATATGCAATGCACCGCTCCACTCAGGCTTAACAGCGTTGTGCCAATGCTGATCGGTAAAATCTGGATCATCCGCGGGTATCAAGTGGTTTAGTGCCAGTGCTTTTACGTTAGCGGCAGTGGCGATCTTGCCCGCATCATGCGCAAACGTGTGAGAGCGTAGCCAGTGCTTCATTAGTCTGTCGTCTGCGTTCCCAATTCTGGCCATTAACGGACCGAGTGCTGCTTCTAACATCGCTTCATGTATTAGCAAATCCGCATCGTTGGCGAAATCGGCAAGTGCTGGTAAGTAGGCAGTGTCACCAGAAAACACAATAGCGTTTTCAATTGATTGAAAGCGCAACGCAAAAGTATCTATTAGCGGCGGGTGGATATTGCGCATGGCGGTTACGGTGAATTCATCGCAACGATAGACTTCACCTTCATCAATATCCGAAATCGTTACTAGTGCTTTTAGATCCGGTCTACCTTCGTCCTCTATCCGCAGATCGATGTCTGCTTTCATTGATTGCAAAAAATTAGCCCAATAATCTTGAAGCCCCGGCGGGCCATAGACAGAGACCTCGTCCTTAAGGCCTGCTGTCCACGCCGTGTGTAGTAGAGGCCCAAGTTCAAGATAATGATCTGAATGCATGTGGGTGATAAAGATCAGATCGATCTCTTTGAGATTAACACCTTGGTCAATTAGCCCTTTGGATACACCCAAGCCACAGTCCACGACAGCAAGCTTGCCGTTGAGTTTGACCATGTTTGATGTTGGCATGGTTGAACCGGGTCTTATTGCCGGTCCGCCTTTAGTACCCAGTAGTGCTACGCAATTGTCGGTGATCAATGTGGTGGTCCTTTTTAGAGTGATGCGAAGCCTGCATCGATTGCGGTTAAAATTTGGGAGGCTTCATCCTCAGACAAGATTAACGGCGGAGAAAGAATTAAGTTGGGTCCTGACACTCTCACCATCACACCGTTTTCGTAAATCGTATCCTGCAGTTTTACCGGTATTGCTTTATCCACAGGTGCTTTGCTTGCTCTGTCTGATACCAGTTCAATTGCAGTCATCAATCCATGGCCGCCGCGAACATCACCGATGGCATCATGCTTGTCCATTAGCTTTTTCGCACCTTCAAACAACTGCGTACCGCGCGCTGCAGCATTAGTGGGAACATCAAGCCTGATGGTTTCTGCAAGACATGCCAGTGCCGCTGCAGCACCGACAGGGTGGCCAGAGTAGGTATAGCCGTGGCCGATGGCGGCGGCACCGGTTTTATCGTTTTCGAATGTGTCAGCGATATCCTGCGATAGCATCACCGCGCCAAAAGGAAAGTAGCCATTGGTAATGGCTTTTGCAGTACACATCATGTCTGGTTTAACGTTCCACAGTCTTGCACCACTCCATGCGCCGGTTCTGCCATAAGCGGTAATGACTTCATCAGTGATTAATAATATGCCGTGCTTATCGCAGATTTTTCTGATCATCGGTAAAAAGCTTTTATGCGGCGGTATAACGCCACCGGCACCAAGGATCGGCTCCATGATAAAGGCGGCGATGGTGTTGGCACCCTGAAAAGCAATTTCATCTTCGAAGGCTGCTGCACAGAGTGTTGCCAATTTTTCCGGATCAGTTTCGTTGAACGGGTTGCGGTAGGTGTAAGGCGCTGGTATGTGGTAACAGCCAGGCAGTAGTGGTTCATACGCTGTACGAAAATTTGCATTGCCATTGACTGATGCACCACCGGTGTGTGTACCGTGATAACCCTTTTTTAAACTGATGTATTTAGTGCGACCATGCTCGCCTTTAATTTTGTGGTACTGGCGTGCAAGTCTGAGTGCGGTTTCTACGCTGTCGGAGCCGCCAGACGTAAAGAAAGATCGCACCATACCATCTGGTTTAAAAAACTCTGCCAGCTCATAGGACAGATGTATAACTGCATCGTTAGATGTGCCACGAAAAGTCGAATAGTAGGGCAAAGCATTGAGTTGTTTGGTGATGGCTTCTTTTATCGGTTCACACGAGTAGCCAAGGTTAACGTTCCATAAACCACCGACAGCGTCGATGGTTGCCTTGCCGTCTATATCGGTAATGTGCACGCCTTTGCCACCAGTAATAATTTTTGGAGGATTGGCAAGGCTGTCAGCCGGGTGTGCCATAGGGTGAAACTGATGGCGCGCATTGTTCTCTTTTAGAAAGTTAGAGTCTTTGCTTGGCATGTTCATGGGCGTCACTTTTTCTGTCGTTGTTAGTGTGTGGTGCTACGTAGAATGTAGGGCAATCTGTGATGCGCGCTTCACGGTACCGTCAGCTACCCAACTATCGAATAACGTTAATTGTCGACTTTACGTATTGCAGTTCGTCATTTTTAGTATCGAAGGTTCCTACAATTAATATTGTCTTTGCCATCGCTCGCTCTCTGCTTTTTACCAACGCTTACTGATCGAAATCCGTTAGAAGGTAGTGCTCGACAGTCGTCGCTTGCGTGTGGACAACGACTGGCGCTGAACAACAATACTCACTGTGGTATCACCCGGCCAGTTTTCTTGACATTTTACCTGACAATTATTTAACATGTGTAATAATATCGTCATTCACATGGCTTGCCCCTGACCGTTTGAGACAGAATTTCATGCTGACACAGGAAATCATCGATAACTTACGTTTTAAAGCGGTGGCCACACCGTCGATGATTATTGATGGCAAGGCATGTGGCGCAAACGAGGTGTTGCCGATAATTTCACCGTTGGACGGTTCAACGATTGCACAGTTACCGATGGCGCAAGAAATTGATGTCAATGCTGCTGTATCGGCTGCGCGACAAAGTTTTGATAAAGGTATTTGGGCCGATATGGCGCCCAAAGCCCGTAAAAAGATATTGTTGCAGTGGGCTAATCTGATCGAACAGAACGCAATTGAAATTGCCGTACTCGGTGTCAGAGATAACGGTACCGAGATCGCCATGGCATCTAAAGCCGAGCCGCTATCGGCGGCAGAGACTATTCGGTTTTATGCCGAAGCCTGCGACAAAGTGTATGGAGAAATCGCACCTACAGCACCAGATTCTCTAGGGTTAATACATAAAGAAGCGATTGGTGTTGTTGGCGTTATCGTGCCGTGGAATTTTCCGATGATGATTGGCGCGTGGAAACTTGCCCCGGCATTGGCTACCGGTAATAGTGTAGTTATCAAGCCTTCCGAAACTGCATCACTATCACTGATACGTATGGTAGAGCTGGCGCACGAGGCAGGGCTACCTGATGGTGTTCTGAATATTGTTACCGGTGATGGAAATACAGCGGGTAGTGCTCTGGCTCGTTCGATGGATGTAGATGTGTTGGTTTTTACCGGATCAGGTGCAACGGGTCGTAAGTTACTTGAAGCGTCTGCTCAGTCTAATTTAAAGCGTGTCTACCTTGAGCTTGGCGGTAAATCACCGCATATTATTTTTGACGATTGTGATGATCTGGATGCCGCCGCAACTGCTGTGATCGGCGGTATCTTTCGAAATGCTGGGCAGGTCTGTATTGCAGGGTCAAGGCTGCTGGTGCAGCGCAGCATTCATGCTGCTTTGATGGACAAAATCATCACACTAACCCGCGCGCTGCGAGTGGGCGATCCGCTGAATATCAACACTCAGGTAGGTGCGCTTAATTCTGAATCACATATGGATAGTATTCTGAAGATGCTTGACGGTAGCAATCCAGTCATTGGCGGCAAACGGGTTTTACACGATACCGGAGGCTTTTATATCGAGCCTGCGATTGTTACAGACGTCGAGCAAGGCGACGCACTGTTTCAAGAAGAGGTGTTCGGACCGGTATTGAGTGTGACCGCATTCGACGACGAAGAGAGTGCCGTGCGTTTGGCCAATGCTACACAGTTTGGTCTTTCCGCCGGTGTCTGGACAGGTAGTCTATCGCGTGCCCATAGAATGGTTGCTGCAATCAAGTCGGGCGTGGTGCATGTCAATACATACGGTGGTGCTGACAATACCGTACCGATGGGAGGCTTCAAGCAATCTGGTAATGGCTATGATAAATCTCTCTATGCACTCGACAAGTTTATCAACCACAAGACAGCCTGGTTTAAGTTGTGAGCCAGCCTAGTTGCTCAACTGATTTATTGATGTTTGATGAGGCGATGCCGATTGACGATTTGCAATCGGAGGCAGGTTTTAAAAGCGAGTGTCAGCCAGATAAGAAGATAAAAGTTGAAGACCTATTCCGGTTTAAAAGAGGATTGGGGGACTACCGCGTGTCATTAATTGCAATGCTTATCGCATTGTTTTTTTTGATAACCTTTTTTACTCACGCAGGCTGGCAAGGGCGTAAATTGCCCGATGAGTTAGGCGCATATCTCGGTCATCAAATTGGCTTGCTTGAACTGGAGGGTAGGGTGACGCGCTTTGGGCGAATACTGAAGCAGTCGTGGGTCATACCTATGTTGTGTTTGCTGTTGTTGGTGCCTACTGCACTCTGGAATTATCACCAGTCACGTAAAGTGCATCTTTGGAGGCAGCGTTTTCAGCTACCCACTAATGCAAGCTATGAGTTTGCAAAGTACTTCGCGGCACTTGAGTATGTACTTTATTTCATTGCGTACACAATCGTTGTGCCAATCTTCGGCTATCTACTTTCAACAGTAGTTCTGGGCTCGTTTCTGACTTTTCGTCTGGGTTATCGCTCATGGGTGTGGATTCTACGATCGCTTGCTACCAGCTTGGCTATAGTGCTGGTATTCCGAACTTTGTTGCAAATTAAGACGCCGGGAAGTATCTGGTTGTACGATCAGTTACCCAATGCCATGCGATCTTTTATGCTGACTTACTTCTAGCTCATGGACGCATTCCTGCTAGGTCTTGAAAACATAATGGCACCGCAAGTGCTGCTCGCCATTCTTGTGGGGTCGGTTGGCGGGCTTACGATTGGTGCGATACCTGGTATTGGGCCAGCGATTGCGATAGCGATCTTACTTCCTGCAACCATATTTCTAGACGACCTTGTCAGCCTTGTATTGTTACTCGGTGTGTATGGGTCGTCCATGTATGGCGGCGCAATTCCGGCCATTCTCATTAACACGCCCGGTACGCCGGTTAACGCATTAACAACCTATGATGGTTACGCCTTGACGCGCCGAGGTGAGGCTTCAAAGGCATTATCCCTAGCGTACTCTGCTTCATTTTTTGGGGGAATGTTTTCAATCATTGCAGCCTTGTGCGCACTGTTTATCTTTGGACCATATCTACGGGATTTGGGTGCGCTGTTCGGACAACGCGATATCATGATGGCGGCCATTCTAGGTGCGGTTTTGCTCGTCGCTGCGCACCGCCAGTCAATGGGCATTGCGGCGATGTTATTTGGTTTTGGATTTTTAATTGCAATGGTTGGTCGGCAGACTACACGCAGTATTGATCGATACACTTTTGGGATCGATTATCTATATTCTGGCTTCAACCTTATTGTTGTTATTATTGGCATATTTGCGCTAAGCCAGGCGCTGAACCTAATGGTAGGTAAGGATGATGACCCGCCTGAAGCTCGTGTCACGGGTGGTATGTTAGGCGGATTTGCAACGCTAGCTAAAAACAAGCTGATCACTTTTTTGTCTGCGATGTACGGCACCATGATGGGAATCATCCCAGGCGTCGGTGAGTTCGTTGCCCAGTTCTTCAGTTATTCAACCGCTCGAGCATTATCTAAAGAGCCTGCACGCTTTGGCCATGGATCACAGCAGGGCTTAATAGCGTCCGAGACTGCTAACAATGCGGTACCCGCTGCGGCAATGATTCCCTTGCTTGCACTAGGCGTACCTGGCGAAGCGTTAACCGCCATGATGATGGTGGTGTTTTTTGATGCAGGTATTAAACCGGGGCCTGATGTGTTCGAAAATAATCCAGACTTTCTATTCAGCTTGTTTACAGCGCTTTTGATCATCAATGTAGTGGTGTTGGTAACCCTATTGGTCTCCACTCGTTTTATTGCCAAGTTGGTACATATACCCAACCGTTTTCTTGGTGCGTTCATTATGATTTTAGCTTTTGTTGGCGTTTTTTCTATTCGAAACAGTTTGGCTGATTGTATTTTTGCAGTAGTGTTTGGCTACATCGGATACATATTTCGAAGGCTTAACTGGCCACTAGTGCCGGTGGTGCTTGGTTTGGTGCTCGGGTCGATCATTATTGAACGTCTAGCAGCGGGCTCCGGACAGATCAAAACCGCTGCTGATTTAATTAATCGTCCGGTATCCGGAACCTTATTTGTGGTGATACTGTTGGTCATTGGTTTCATCATCGTCTCTATGATTAAATCTCGAAGAGACAACTTTTAACTATGACTTCTTTTAACTATGACTTCTTTTAACTGGAGAAAATCAATGAAAAGGCTTGCACAGGCTGCTTTGTTATCAGTCGTAACCGCTGTATCCGCTTTTAGCCCTGCGGCGGCAGAATATCCAACCGGGCCAGTACAATTTATCGTGCCGTGGCCACCGGGTGATTTTGAAGATGTTCTTACACGTATGATCGTGAAAGAGTTTGAAGATGCAACAGGTTTTCCTGCATCGGTTGTAAATAAACCCGGTGGTGGCGATGGCCCTTTCCCAGGTGCTTTAGAGGTTTTAAATGGCCCCACTGATGGTTCTATGGTTGGTTCATTCGTAATCGGTGTACCGGTCGTGGGTCCAAACATTGACATCGGCATAGAAGAAGACAGCTTCACGCCAGTTGGAATCTTTCTAACCTATCCCTTCGTATTGGCAGCTGGTGCCGATGCACCGTACACCGATATGGCGGGCCTAGCAGCCCACGCAAAAGATAATGATGTCGTGCTTGGACACTTTGGAGCAGGGTTGGCGCCAACTCGTGCGTCTATGGCTGCCGCTGCAACTTTAGGTTTTGATTTTGCCGATGATGCTGCCTTCGATTTGCTTGATTGCAACACACTGTCTTCGGGCGATGCGGATGTTATCAACACCACGCTTGCATTGATTGAACCTTGCCTTGGCGAAATCAAAATACTCGCTAATATTGGTGAAGAGCCAATCGCAAAACTTGATGGAGTTGAAACACTAGCGACTCAGGCAGGCATCAATGATCTTGAACTGTGGAATGGTCTTTTCGTCAAGAAAGGTACGTCGCAAGAAATTATTGATGTATTGGCAGAGATCGCCTCTGACACTATGGCCGGTGAAGAAGCACAAAAACTAATGGAAGAGACAGGTGCTCGAGTCTATTGGCAAGATATGGCAGCATCTCAAGAACGCATCGTTACTGATCGCGCTAAGTTGGCTGAGCTTATTGGAATAATCGAGAAGTAAATCGATCGCAGGTGGCCACCTTCGGGCGGTCACCTGTTTTATTTCATTTGCCAAGCGAAAATAACCCCGCACACGCTAATGCAAAGAGGTCAAAATTGAATCGCATCCGGCTCGGTATTTTGCTGACTAATCACGACAAAAGTGTTGAAGTTGGTGATGCATTTCCCGATGACGCCCATCGGTTCCGCGATCTATTTGATCAACTGGATCAACGATTTCAATACCGTGTGTATATGACAATTGGCGGTGAAGTGCCAGTTGATATAGATGAGCAGGACGCTTATATGATTACTGGCAGCCCGCTTAGCGTGCTTGACCAACATATATTCTCAGATTCACTAACAGACTTTATACAACGCTGTGATGCTGCCAAAAAGCCATTGTTGGGTGCCTGCTTCGGCCATCAAGCGATAGCGCTGGCTCTAGGCGGTAAGGTGGAGCGATCTAAAACAGGATATAACGTAGGCATTGAGGATACCGTATTCAGTTCTTTCAGGCCGTGGATGATACCCGCGCAAAAGCAATTGCCCCTTTATGTGTTCCATGAAGATTACGTATCTGCACTACCTGAAGGCTGTGATGTTTTAGGTTCAAGTAGCGCGTGCAAAATTACTAGCTTTGCCAAAGGCGATCATATATTTACAACTCAGGGGCATCCAGAATTTACTCACGAGTTTATGGCTTGTGTTTTGGATGCTACTAAATCGGAAATACCTGATGCGCAAGCGAAAGATGCATGGGCCAGTTTAAAGCGGTCACAGCAAGGTGATATTTTCGCTAAATGGTGTGGTAGATTTTTTAAAGGAGCAATTAATTAATGAGTGCAGTCATTCATGATGATGGCCATTCCGATCTGTTCGATCACGATAGTTTTGCCAATGGCGTGCCGCATAAAACATTCGCACGACTAAGAAAGGAAGATCCGCTCAGCTGGACCAAAGGCGATGATACTGCCAAGGGATTTTGGAACTTAACGCGTCATGCCGACATCAGCCTTGCCAATCGCGAAGGCAAAATATTTAGTTCGGCGCAGGGAATTCGCATAGAGGATCAATCGCGGGAAGAGTATCTTGCAAGACGGACTTTTCAGGAGACAGATGCCCCAGAGCATGCCGCTACCAGACGAACGGTCAACTCCAATTTTTCCAGAAACGTAATGGAAAGTTTTGAGCCTTTAATCAGAGAGCTTGCTGCTGATATTATCAGCAAAGCCCTAGCGCAGAAAGAGTTTGATGCGGTTGATTCGATAGCCAAGCAATTGCCAATGCTAATGCTTGGCCGAATTCTCGGTGTACCGGATGAGGATCTAGAATGGTTAGTCGAAAAAGGCGATGCGCTAATTGGTAATACAGATCCCGATTTTACCGATCATGTGATCGACAAAATGGATACCAGCGCTTACCGGATGATGCCGTTCAGAAGTCCAGCAGGTTTAGAGCTTTATGACTACGCCGCAGATCTACTTCACGGCCGTAAATCGATCGTTAAAAACAGTGTTCTTGATGTGATGGCTCGGGATGAAAATGGGCTTGATGAGCTGGAGTTTAAGAATTTTTTCTGCCTGTTGGTGGCTGCTGGTAACGACACAACACGATACTCTATCGCGATGGCCTTGAGCCTGATTGCACATGATCAGAAGCTGCTGACGCAACTCAAAACTGGACACTACTGGGGTAGTTGCGCAGATGAATTTATTCGTCTTGCATCGCCCACGATGCATTTCAGGCGTACAGCGACCGAAGATTATGATCTACACGGAAAGACAATAAGCAAAGGCGACAAAGTGCTGTTGTGGTTTGTATCGGGGAGTCGTGACGAAGCAGTATTTTCAAGGCCGGATGACGTCATTCTTGATCGCAAGCCCAATCGACATTTAGCGTTTGGGCAAGGTGGTGCGCATGTATGCCTAGGACGCTTTCTGGCCAAGCTCGAAGTGGAGGTTGTATTGCAGGAGTTGGTTAAGCAGGTTGATACTATCGAAGCGATAGCGCCGCCGGCTTGGACACGATCAAACTTTATTTGCGGCGTTAAGCGACAGCAGATAAGGGTGAAGACGCTATAACAGTTTAACGGCAAGACAACTATGACTACAGCAAACCGCACCAGAGCCATGTTTTGCGACATGCTAAACCTGCCACGTGGCAAATATGTGCCTGTAGATGTTGCGGCCAGTGGCGCAATAGGGTTTGCGCGGGGTGCGTTTGCCGTGTCTTATGATCGCGATCTACTTACAGTTCCTGGCTGTGGCTTCTACGAAGGCTTGCCTGATATGCAGTTGGTTTTAGATGAAGATCGGCGTACGTCGTGGCAAGCCAATACTGAAATCGCCTTGGGTGATTTGCATATTGACGATAAGCCATTTGGTTTGTGCGCGCGTTCAGCGTTAAAGCGATGCATTAGTGATTGGCAGGCGTTGGGGTATACGCCCATGGTAGGGCTTGAAACAGAGGGCTATGTTTTTCAACGCGACCAAGACGGCATCTGGCGACCTTACGATACACCGGGTGCGTTTGTATATGGGACAGGGCCTGAGAATGATCCGCGCGGCTTAACGGATGAAATTTGGGAGGCAGCTCATAAGGCCGGTATCCCGATTGAAAGCATGAACGGTGAGTTTGACAATGGTCAGTTTGAGCTGACTCTACGTTTTGATAATGCAGTAAAGGCCTGTGATGATGCATTCTTGATGCGATCAATGGCACGTGAGCTCGCGTTTAAAAAAGGCCTACTGTTAAGTTTCTTGCCAAAGCCTGTGCCTGATAGGGGCGGCTCTGGTATGCATGTCAATTTTAGTTTGGCAGACCAAAGTGGCAATAATGCGGTGGCACCGGATGGAAATTTATCTAAACTTGCTCAGCATTGTATTGCTGGCTTAATTGCACACCACGAATCATTGGCAGGGTTATTGGCTGTTACGGTAAATAGCTATGATAGATTAACCATGGGGAGCATGGCAGGCTATTGGGCTAACTGGGCTGAGGATCATCGTATGGTGACCACCCGTTGTTCCACTGGGTCACCGCGTTCGGCAAGGCTTGAGCACAGAATGGCAGACTGCGCCACTAATCCGTACCAGGCGGTGACTGCCGTATTACGTGCAGCAATGTTGGGATTACAAAATAAGCTACCGTTACAAAAGGCGGAAGATCTCGATGGCATGGAGCGGGTACGCGCTAAACGGCACATCCCTGCCACCCTGGATAAAGCGTTAGACGCGTTGGATAAAGACAAACAACTTCGTGCATCAGTGGGAGAGCTATATTGCGATGCCTTACTTTTTTTAAAGCGCGATGAATTTACTCGATTGCAGGGAAAAAGCGTGGATGAAGTTCGTGACTATTATCTACCCTTCGTTTAAACCATCTATCGCGTAAAGGTATGCATTAATCATGTCAGAGTCTGTTGAGCGTCTGTTAGCAAGACGAAAGCGCTTACTCGGCCCGAACGTGCCGACGTTCTACAACGATCCTGTACATATTGTGAAAGCTGTTGGTGTCTGGCTATGGGATGCCGACGGTCGCAAGTACCTTGACTGTTATAACAACGTGCCACACGTTGGCCATTGTAATCCACGTGTTGTAGAGGCTATATATCGGCAGGCTAGCACTCTGAATACGCATACTCGTTATGTGCATGAGGGCGTGCTGGATTATATAGAGCGTCTTACCGCCACCATGCACGATGGATTGACCACAGCGGTGATGACGTGCACGGGTTCTGAAGCTAATGATATTGCTCTGCGTATGGCAGAGTCCGTGACTGGCAAACGTGGCATTATTGCAACTGATTCAACCTACCACGGAAATACCGCGCTAGTCAGCCAGTTGAGTCGTAGTAATGAGCCAAAAGTGGGCTTCGGGCTTGAACAATATTTTCGGCATGTCGAAGCACCGGATAGCTATCGCATCGCCGATCCTGACGGAACCCTATTCGCAAGCGCGGTAGCAGAGAAAATTGCTGAGCTTGAACAAACACCGCAGGGATTTGCTGCACTCATTGTATGTCCGTACTTTCTAAATGAGAGTTTTCCATCACAAGTAGAGGGATGGTTAAAGCCTGCCGCGAAACTTGTGCGCCAGGCTGGTGGTCTATTAATTTGCGATGAAGTGCAATCTGGATTTGGGCGTATCGGTAGTCATTTCTGGGCCTATGAAAGACAGGCGGTAAGCCCGGATATTGTCGTACTGGGTAAACCAATGGCTAATGGACATCCTGTGGGAGCGGTGGTGAGTAGCGCTGACATCATGGCTATGTTTCGCAATAGCTTTCGCTACTTTAATACGTTTGGCGGTAATCCTGTTAGTTGTGCAGCGGCGATGGCTGTTCTTGATGAGCTACAAGAACAGCAAATGATGGCAAATGCAAAAGTGGTTGGTGACTATGCATTCAAACGGCTACAAATTTTACAAAAAAAATACGAATGCATCGGTGATGTGCGAGGTAGTGGTTTGGTGTTCGGAGCTGAGATGGTGCTGGATCGAAATAAAAAGGATCCAGCGAGCGAATTGACCGATGTTGTTATCAATGCGATGCGGCACCGCGGAATAATTTTGTCGAAGCTGGGGCGGTATAAAAACACCCTTAAAATAAGACCGCCAATGCCGTTCTCTTTTGAGAATGCGGATTTACTATTTGATACGCTCGATGAAGTGTTGTCTGAAAAACTTTAGTCGCTATTCATCTGCAGTGTTCGGATCAAGTAGTGCTAATGTATCGAGCAGAGTCTCGTACCTTTTCTCACCGAGCCGTTGTTTTAAGTCCGCCACAATCTCAGCTGCCTGATCGGCTTTGTCATCTATGATTTTCTGACCTTCATCCGTAATAGAGATCATTTGACGACGACGGTCTTCTTCATCACGAGACAAGGTGATTAAACCTTTAGCGTGCATCGTTTGCGCAATCCTAGTTAGGCTTGGAAACAACAAAGATGCTCGGCTTGCCAGAGTGGAAGAGCTTTGTGGGCCGTGTTCGGCCAGTACACGCAGTACACGCCATTGCTGCTCAGTGATCCCAGTTTCTGCAAGCATCTCGCGTATAGGTGGCATGATGCCTTCTCGAGCGCGTATCAAGGCTATCGGGAGCGATCTGACGGTGGACGGCAGTTTGGATGTCATTATTGAGCTTAGTTAATCAGTGCCTGATGATCCTATCACCTTGATTGCGTTACTTTGTTGAACTTAGCGCCGATTTTATTTAACATGTGAACTAATATCGTCACAGTGGTGGCTATGTGCGATTCGATGCTCGTATGCCACGAGATTGCAGGTCGCGACACCGTTTGTTGCGAGCCTGATATTCATGAATGCCTGATTCACCGAGCCTTATCAGCACTGGTGGAGCGGCAAATCACTCGGAGAAATGACTCAGTGACCACTCTTGATCAGAATGTTGAGAAACTCAACGGATTCCTATCGCGCTTTAAATCCTCAGGCATCCTGAATCGTATAGATGGCCAAGACGTACCGGGCGCCGGTGGTGTGTTCGAATCGATTTCACCGGTAGACAACAGTTTTATCTGCGATGTTGCACATGGCACCGCCGCTGACATTGATGCAGCGGCGCAGTCAGCGGCCCGTCATTTCCCCGAATGGCGAGATATGCCAGCAACGCAACGACGCAAGATCCTGATCAAAGTGGCGGAAGGGATTGAGGCGCGGGCCGACGAAATAGCATTGTGTGAGTGTTGGGATACTGGTCAAGCATTTCGTTTTATGTCAAAAGCGGCGCTACGCGGTGCCGAGAACTTCCGGTATTTTGCAGACCAAGTGATACAGGCTCGTGATGGGCAACATTTAAAGTCGCCAACGCTAATGAACGTTACCTCACGTGTACCTATCGGGCCAGTGGGTGTTATCACGCCGTGGAACACGCCGTTCATGCTCTCTACTTGGAAGATCGCTCCAGCATTGGCTGCCGGATGCGCAGTGGTGCATAAGCCAGCTGAATCTTCACCTTTAACTGCTCGTTTACTGATAGAAATAGCAGAAGAAGCCGGATTACCGCCCGGGGTTTTAAATACCGTAAATGGTTTTGGTGAAGAGGCTGGTAAAGCACTCTGCGAGCACCCATTAATTAAAGCCATCGCCTTTGTTGGTGAAAGCCGCACCGGTAGTCTAATCACCAAGCAAGGAGCAGACACATTAAAGCGTAATCACCTAGAGCTTGGTGGCAAGAATCCGGTCATTGTATTTGACGATGCCGATCTTGAACGTGCGCTGGATGCGGTGATCTTTATGATCTATTCCATCAATGGCGAACGCTGCACATCATCGTCACGGTTGTTGGTGCAAGAAAATATCCGTGAAGAGTTTGAAGCAAAGTTAGTTGAGCGGGTCAATAACATCAAAGTTGGCCACCCCCTTGATCCAAAAACAGAAGTCGGGCCGTTAATTAACGAAGAGCACTTTAAGAAAGTGACCAGTTATTTTGATATCGCTAAGCAAGACAAGGCCACTATTGCAGCTGGCGGTGAGACTATCGGTGACAAAGGGTATTTTGTAAAACCAACGCTGTTTACCAATGCCAACAATGCCATGCGTATAGCACAGGAAGAGATATTCGGCCCTGTGCTAACGTCAATCCCTTTTTCTACGGAAGAAGAAGCACTTAGTATTGCAAACGACACCCTGTACGGCTTGACCGGTTACGTCTGGACTAATGACCTGACACGCGCTCTGCGTTTCACTGACAAGCTTGAAGCCGGTATGATTTGGGTTAACTCAGAAAACGTACGGCATTTACCCACGCCATTTGGTGGGGTAAAAGCGAGCGGTATCGGTCGCGATGGCGGTGATTGGTCATTCGAATTTTATATGGAGCAAAAGCACATTGGTTTTGCAATGGGTCAACACAAAATAGCGCGGCTTGGTGCCCAATAGGGCGCTGATAAAACCAGCTAGCAACAAGGATTACATATCACATGCCTGTACCTGCTCCTAATTTGTATCCGGATTTCAATACTATCCGTTTGTCACATGCGTATCTTAACGTCAGCGATCTTGCTGCTTCAAAAAAGTTCTATACAGAGATCCTCGGCCTACAGGTGACAGATGAAACTCAGAGCCATGTTTATTTGAGAGCCATGGAAGAGCGTGGGCATCATTGTGTGGTGTTACAAAAATCTGAGCAGCCCGGCACGGTCGAGGCGATGGGCTTTAAAACCTTTGACGAAGAAGATCTGGATAAGGCAGAAGTTTATTTCAGTGGAAAAGG
>CALGND010000159.1 GCA_937958675.1 uncultured Granulosicoccaceae bacterium | reverse complement strand
TACAACAGATCAATTGAAGATGGAGAGTCGATTTACGCTGCCGACGGAGGATTTCCGGCGGAGCTAATACCCGAGGGCGCTACGATTTCTGTACCTGGTGATGTTTTTCCAACAGTGGCAGCACATCCTATTTATAGCGCCACCCCACCCCAGCGATTGCTACCAGATGCAGACCTACCGCTAACGACAAACTCAGCATACTCATGGATTCCCAATGCTAATAAAACCGTTATCGTTATTGATTTTCTTGGATATGATGCTGATGATAACTTTGTCGATTTCGCAGGTTTTTGCAGGGTTCGAGACGATGGCGCATTTACGATGCCAAGCGAGGTTACCGATTTCATAAGCAGTACACGGTTGAGGATTCAGGCTCGTTACTCTCGAGTCTATACCCGCCTTGATTTTGTGAATAATATTGTTATCAGACAACGTAGTACTGTGTCCGAGTAGATTCGCTTAAATCAGCTGTACAGGTAATAATCGTACTGAGTCAAATTTCAATTAAAAAAAAGCCACCTCATTAGAGGTGGCTTTTCTACTACTAAACAAAGCATGACCTGCTTTACTTAGTGCGGCATAGCAATCTAATTTCTAGACTAATGCTAATACATAAGCTCCTGTTTTCAGCTATGGAGCTGGAGCAACGTTGGCTGAGATTGAATAATTAACACTGCCACTAACAATTCGGACTGCAACCGACCAACGACCGCTGCTTAGAGCTGAAGCCGAGAGAGTGCCAGAGCCGATACCCACCGTGTTACGGTCCACCTGGTTGTTGTTTTCATCGCGTAAGTACAAGCTAACCTCTGCCATAGGGTCATCCCACAAAACATCCGCGCTTACTTGATCACCAGCCATTACATCAAATTTGAAGACCTGCCAACGACCAGTCGTATCCGAGCCATTAGAGTTAAACTCAAAGCTAGCACCAGGCTCGACGTCACTTGTTGTATTGATCACAAGATCGTAGTCGGTTGAACCATCTCGAACTAGCACCGCGACAGACCAAAGCCCAGAGGTCTCCGCGACCGTCGGGAGTCTTGCAGGCGATGCGTTGCTGTATCTAACTATCGAATTGTTGTCTTGATCACGCAAGAACACACGAACATCAGCATCGGGGTTTACCCAATTGACTACCGCATTCACCTGCTCACCAGCATTGACGTTGAAATTAAACACCTGCCAACGTCCTTCAGTAGAAGAACCTGTTGAACTGAAGCGAAATTCTTCACCAGTTGCCGGCGGAGGCGCTGCCGTTTCAGTTGAAAACGTAAGCAATGTGTTGTCCCAACTACGTCCGTCGATACCCGGGCCACTAATTAATTGCGTAGTACCTGAAACTACAGCGGCACCATCGATATTGGCACGATAAAGGTTGCCATCGACAAGGGCAAAATGTAAAAAGCCATCGATCACATCCATACCACTAACACTGCCCCAAGCTATATCGCCTTGCTGCTCTGCGATATATTCTTTCTCGCCAAAAAACTGGTTGTCTGGTGTGAAATAGCGGTAAAAAAGTCTGCTATCACCTTGCTTCGTGTAGTACACCCGGCTAAAGCCATGATCAAAGAACATACCGCCAAGGTTAGACAGTTGCCATTGGGCATTGCCTAAACCGCGCATATCTGCCGGACTTTGCGCGCCAAATAGACCATTCTGGTCCAATGAACTCACCCATAATGTGCCATTGCTATCTGCACGATACAGTTGACCGCCTACAAACATACCACCGCGAGAGTTTGACCAATCCGCGCCTGACACCTGAGTGCTTATACCAAAAGTACTGCCATCGTAGGAAAGACTATCCAGCGCATTGCCATTGGCCGTAAGGATTGTGGCGGGCAAAGTAAGCACCTGAGGTCGAACGATCGTGTTTGTTGTAATCGGTAGGAACTTGAGCTTGGCGTGTTCGGTACCATTAATAAAGTCTGTGTCATCACCGATGTACAAACCTTCAGGTTCGGCAATAAGCGCAAACGTACCACGGCCACGCGGGCTGCGATCAGATCGCCACTTCAACAACGTCAGTCCATTAAGCGGATCAAGAGCCGCTAAACCACGGCGCTCTATCGCACCAGCGCCTGGACGACCGCCATTCATTGATACGCTATTGTTTAGTACGCGGAAATGTCCACCGGTATAAACAGCGTGGTCAGTCGCGACAACATCGTAGACTGAATCCGTAGCAAAGTTAGCCCAAGTGGGTTGAACATTAGTATTTGTAAGATCAGTGAGTTCAAATCGGGTTATCCCATCACAAGCAGGGTTATCTCTGATGATATGCCCTGTTGTTCCAACAACAACATACTCATTGTCAGGTGATACATCGATACCGCGAATATACTGCGGGAATAGCCGATGCGCAGGGCACTGCGTGTAGAAGACATCAGTGTTCCAATCGGAAACGCGAGCTTGACCTTCCAACTCAATTACCGCTAAGCGAGTGCGACTCAAACCATTGATGCCTGTAAAGTTTCCAGCCATAACGAGTAGTTGACCGTCGGTTGTCACATCGATGTCGTCAATACTTTGAGTCGACGCGCCGTTAGCATTGAAAATTGGGCCCTCAAAATCAAAGTTTAGGTTTGGGCTTACAGCACCCGTGTTCGTATCAATGGCTGCAAGATTTTCGACTGGCGTTCCACTAATCGAGTCGAAAGTACCTCCGATATACAGGGTATCGCCCAAGCGAACCAACGTTGAGACAGACTTATTAGGTCGTGCGGTGAAGCCGCTTACACGATCACCGTTAATATCAATTTTTACAAGGCCGCGTCGATTACCTTCGTCATTGAGCCTACCAAATGTACCAGCTGCAAAGACTCCATTACCATCGCCAATTATTTCCAAGGCTAGTACGCGTTTATCAAGAATGGGATCAAAGCTTCGGATGATATCGCCTGAGGATTTACTGTACGCAAACAGATAGGGCTGATCGATAATCTCACCACCTAGCGGCTCTTGGATTTGAGTAAAGTTTCCACCAACATAAACAGTGTCGCCATCGACGGCAATTGCCTCGACTCGACCATCAACAGCACCCGGTGTGTTAAAGGAAGCATACTCTGAGATCAGACCAGTATGTGTAGCGCCAATATCGGCAATCGCGCTATTACTGAAAGCGAATGCGCTAGCCGTATAAAGTGCAACGGCTGCGACAGCATAGGACGACAATGGAAATGTTATGTTGTTTTTTATTGTTTTTATAAACATAAGTGACTCACATGGATTTAGACGGCGGTTAGATAAGCGAGATGAATAGAACCAAACGAGCTGAAAATTACTAACTAAGCCTATTAGGCGCTACTCTATGGCGCCAATTGGAACATTTAGGGAGCTTGTATTCTGTGATGTAGCGCGCAAAGCAATTTGACGAAGGTCACAAAAAATGTGTCGCTCACAAGGATGTGCGCTGTCAGCCACTATCGCTAGGCCCCAACGTGGGACCAGGTACTACAACAGCTATACCGCGTGTAGTAAAAAGTAGTTCTTTTTGCCACGCTGGAGCAATATGAACTTACTATTGATCAAATCATCCATGGTTAATTTATGCTCTTCTTTAACGCGTTGCTTATTCACCGATATAGAGTTTTCTTTTAAGGCGCGTCGTGCCTCGCCATTGGATTTTAAAAAACCGGTGTCGGTTGCTAAGGCTGCAACAATATCCAATCCGTTCTCTATGCTAGATAGGGGCACTTCAGCTATTGGCACACCTTCGAATACATCCAAAAATAGTTGCTCATCGAGGTTTTTTAAATCGTCTGTAGTGGCATTTCCGAATAACAGGCCACTGGCTTTTTTTGCTTTCTCCAGCTCTTCGGCTGAATGAACCAATACTGTGAGTTCATCTGCAAGGCGTTTTTGCAACACTCGTAGATGCGGTGTTTCTCGGTGTTCAGCAATAAGTGCATCTATAGCGGTTTGATCTAGAAACGTGAATATACGAATAAATTTTTCACTGTCTTCATCACTTGAATTTAGCCAGTATTGATAAAACTTATAGGGCGAAGTGAGCTTTGCATCCAACCATACGTTGCCCCCTTCACTTTTGCCAAATTTTGATCCATCAGCCTTAGTTATCAACGGTGTTGTGAGTGCGAAAGCTTTACCACTAGCGATACGCCTAATGAGCTCCGTACCGGTTGTGATGTTGCCCCACTGATCACTGCCCCCCATTTGGATAGAACAATTATGTTCACGAAAAAGATGCAGAAAATCGTACCCCTGTACAAGCTGATAGGTAAATTCAGTAAAGCTCATGCCCTCTGACCCACCAGAGCTTGTGTCCGATTCGGGCTTGATTCTATTTTTTACTGAATCTTTGGCCATCATGTAGTTAACTGTGATGTGCTTACCCACATCGCGAATAAAATCAAGGAAACTGAAATCTTTCATCCAATCGTAGTTATTGACCATTTGCGCAGCATTAGGTAATGCTGGATCAAAATCTAAAAATTGCTCTAACTGTTTTTGTATACATGACTGGTTATGGCGTAGCGTTTCTTCGGTCAGCAGGTTTCTTTCCGTAGATTTACCGGACGGGTCGCCAATCATGCCAGTTGCACCACCCACTAATGGCACCGGTTTATGCCCGCATCGTTGAAAATGCGCTAGCAACATTATGGGTACAAGGTTACCGATATGCAGCGAATCAGCTGTCGGATCAAAACCAACATAGGCATTGCGCATTGACTCCATTAGGTGTTCTTCTGCACCGGGCATAACATCGTGAATCATGCCTCGCCATTGGAGTTCTTCAATGAAGTTTTTCATGTTTTGTATGGTGTCGCTGGGGCAGCGGATTAGTGATAACAATGGAGCTAATGATACCTGATAGACGTATGGGTAAAGATGAGGTTTAAGGGTTTCTCGTATTGCGTTGGCTGTCGTCTCCGCGTAGGCGGGGATCCAACACTACGGAATCCATTTCAAATCGTAAATGGATCCCCGCTTTTGCGGGGACGACTAGGTTCTTCTTACTACATTTATCGCGGCGGTTTCTGTGCCTGCATGGGTTGACCTCATAAATAGACCTACTTACCTACTGAAGACCAATAGACCTAATAAATAATTGCAGCCGTTCCGTCGTGCGGATATGTTGACCTACTTTACTGCGTAGAAAATCTAAGTACTTTCAATCAATTGCAGCCGTTCCGTGGTGTGAATTTGGTGACCTACTTTACTCGGCCCGTCCTGGGCCTCGCCCCTTTGGGGTCGGCAAACAACGCCGATGCAAAAACGCTCCTGGCGTTTTTGTCACATGGCCATGTCAAAGTAGGTCCGTGTGAATTTTATCCAAAAAAAAAGCCACCCCTTACGGAATGGCTTTCTTCTTTTAATAGTCCCGGCGGTGACCTACTTACCTACAGAGTAAATACACCCTTAATCAAACAGTTGCTGCCGTTCCGTGGTGCGGATTCGGTGACCTACTTTACTCGCGTCGGGCGCGAGCCCTTCGGGTCGGCACACTACGCCGATGCAAAATACTGACGTATTTTGTCACATGGCCATGCAAAAGTAGGTCATGTCAAATTTTAAACAAAAAAAAGCCACCTATTAGGGTGGCTTTCTTCTTACTACATTAATCCCGGCGGTGACCTACTTTCACATGGGGAGGCCCCACACTATCATTGGCGCTGACTGGTTTCACTTCCGAGTTCGAGATGGGATCGGGTGGTACCCAGACGCTGTGGCCGCCGGAGAACTGGTTGGCTAGATACGTTCACAGCAAAAGCTGTAATCGGACCGGCCTATTCGGAGAGTTAAAATATTTAGCAGTACTTGCAATCGTTACATTAAGTCGTAACAACCAAACGTTCCATAAAGGAGACTGCTTGGGTGTTATAT
>CALGND010000158.1 GCA_937958675.1 uncultured Granulosicoccaceae bacterium | reverse complement strand
GATTCGAGATGCATACGACTATAATTCGATCATGCACTATGGCGAAATGTTTTTCTCCACAAATGGATTGCCAACTATCGTTGCACTAGGTGATAAAGCCATTAATATGGGCCAGCGTGTTGCATTAAGTGAAGGTGATATCAACGCTGTGCAAGCAATGTATGGAAGCGATCTATCTTTAGCTTCAACTGAGAATGTAGTAAATGGCAATAACGAGTTAAGCATCACAGTTAGTAACTCGAGTGTTCAAAATGCTAGTGAAATCGTTGTAACCATTCCAATTGATGGTCGTGCTGTACTGGCTCAGTCGGATAACGAATGGCAGTGTGCTGCCGGCAATGAAGCAGTGACTTGCGCGCTTGATTCGCTCGCAGGTAATACAAGCTCTACTGTGGTTGTTTCTCTCGAGGGTTTGTCTAAATTAAATCGTGAACTTTTGTTAGAGGCGAAGACACATGTATCAAACAATGTAAACAGCCCAGTTGCTTATAATAAAGTTGCTCAATCTGATTCAGTAGTTACTCAGGCTTCAGCTGCGGGTAGTTTTGGCTGGATGACATTGTTAATTTTTATGCCTTTGATCATTAGCCGTAGAAGCTAATATACGTGACAATTGGTCACCGTTTTTACGCTCAAGCATTGTTAGTTATCTTCATCCCGCGAGATCGTAAGTAGCTATGCCACGAAGGCGTCGATCATACTCCTCGAGCAGGCATCAATCTTCATCTCCGCGTGGGCGGGTTCCATGTCCGAACATTAGAGCCATCGATCCTAGTTAGTTTGCCCCAGGCACCCGGCAACCATCTCACCAAAGCACTCACATCAAAGCATTTGCACTGAACCTGCGAAGCTTGTCTATAATCATGGGAACAGGCAACGGCCTGATAAACAGGGACAGAGGAAAGCTAATGCGACGTGGGGCTGGTGGGACAAATGGTGGTGAATTTCAATTCCTGATTGGCCTAATGATGATGATTGCGGGGTTTTATCTACTACTCAATTCCATTGTGGTGTCGACTCATTTTGGCTTGGGTATGAGGTTGTATGGTATCGGTGGTTTTGGTATTACCAGCGGTATGATTATGATCCCGTTTATTATTGGGGTAATCATGATTTTCTATAACAGTAAAAATCTGTTTGGATGGGTGTTGGCGATCGGCTCTATAGTGGCCTTGATCGCAGGAGTACTGGCGGCGGCGCAATTTAGATTCAATTCGATGAGTGCGTTCGATTTAATCGTGATTTTGGTACTTTCGTTTGGCGGTTTGGGTTTCTTCTTGCGCTCACTTAAGCACAACCCCTTATCATCAGCCGAGTAATCTGCCTCGTTCAGACGCTATCCAAACTATTGATTTAGGCAGGAGCACCCAATTGGCGTAGCACCTGATCATGTGATGCTAATGGGATGTGCTGTTTTCGTAAAGCTGTTGTGAGTTCAAGTACTCGCTCAGTATTATCGGCTGCGATCGATCCATCGCTGTTGTATCGGTTATTTTCAAAGCCAATTCGCACACCGCCGCCTAATTTTGCAGCTTCCACAAGGCATTGGGTTTCTGTTTGTCCAAAGGCGCATAGCATCCACAATAGGCCATGTTCGTTGGCTAATGCTGCCGCAGGGGCGACGTCGTTAACTTTCGCTAGTTGAACGCGCCCATAGCGCCCCAGCACGATAATCACCGAGCGTTGCTCAGTAGGGATAAGGCCTGCTTTCGTTTGTGCAAGATAGAAATGAATATCGTCAGTGCCGTACAAAATATGCTGCACACCAATATGACGATCAAAGGCCCAATGATAAAAATCTCGTGCCTTGGTTTCCTCAACGGGTGTATAGCCATGGGGCAGCAATTCCCGTAGGGCGATACTGAAGAATTGAGGCTCGATTTGTTCTACCAGAGCGATCTGTTCAGCAGGCGTGTAAATGCCAACCGCCTCGGTGGTTATCTGGGTCGGATATTCGGCACCAAGTGACGTGTTTGCTGTGCTCAGTAGCTCTCGATACAGATTTTTGTCCAGTACATGAGCGCCATTTTTATCTCTAATATGAGCGTGCAGAGCGTGGGCTCCAGCATCTCGACCCGCTTTGGCCGCAGCCAGTGTTTCAGCTATGCTCATAGGTAGCGCGGGGTGGTCCGCTTGAGTCAATCGAGCACCAGTTGGCGCGAGCATGATGGTGGTTGGATTGGCCATGTTTGAGCAGTATATTTGTAATCCACCGTATTGTACGTCAATCGTTTGAGCTCATAAAGAACTTGGCGGCGGGCCCTTTTCCAGTAGCGGCAAGATTGGGGTCGTTGCTGTCGCCTATAGGTATATAAAATTAGGGTGAATTCGCCACATAAGAGCACCAAACAAGCACAATACACACAGCAGGTTTAGGCATATTAAAAAATGAAACGTTACTCGGGTTTTCAGCTTGTTAAACACGCCCTACAGCACCAGGAAAACTGGCAGCGGATGTGGCGTAATCCCAAGCCCAAAAGCCACTACGACATCATCGTTGTGGGCGGCGGTGGCCATGGTTTGGCTACGGCTTATTACTTGGCCAAGCTGCACAATAAAACCAACATTGCCGTCATCGAGAAGGGTTGGTTAGGTGGTGGCAACACTGGGCGCAATACCACTATTGTACGATCAAACTATTTGTGGGACGAAGCGGCGCATCTTTACGAGCATGCGATGAAACTCTGGGAAGGTTTATCGCAAGATCTTAACTACAACGTGATGTTCTCACAACGTGGCGTGATGAACCTGGGGCACAACCTCCAAGATATGCGTGATATCCAACGTCGTGTGAATGCTAACCGTCTCAATGGTATCGATGGCGAAGTGCTTGATGCCCAGCAGTGCCAAGAAATCGTTCCCATCATGAACTGCGGTGGCAGTACACGTTATCCTGTACTAGGTGCGTCTTGGCAACCGCGGGCAGGTGTTGCCCGGCACGATGCCGTTGCCTGGGGTTATGCTCGTGCAGCTGACGCATTGGGTGTTGATATTATCCAACAGTGCGAAGTGGATGACATCCTCATCGAGGATGGCGCGGCGACCGGTGTATCAACCCGCCAACATGGTGTGATCACTGCTGATCGTATCGGTTGTGTTACTGCTGGTAACTCAGGTGTGACGGCGGCAATGGCTGGTTTTAAATTACCACTTGAATCTCATCCATTACAAGCGTTCGTATCCGAACCGATTAAGCCTATTTTGGATACAGTAGTTATGTCTAACGCTGTACACGGCTATATGTCTCAGTCAGATAAGGGTGATTTGGTTATTGGTGCAGGCATAGATGGTTATGTTGGCTATGGTCAGCGCGGTTCATATCCTACAATCGAGCATACTGCTCAAGCGATCATGGAATTGTTTCCAGTGGTAAGCCGGGTACATATGAACAGGCAATGGGGCGGCATAGTAGATACAGCACCTGATGCTTGCCCAATAATTTCTGCTACCCCAGTGGAAAACTTATTTTTTAATTGCGCATGGGGCACTGGTGGTTTTAAGGCGACACCCGGGTCAGGCCATGTCTTTGCTGACATGCTGGCAAAAGGCAAGGCAAACAAAATGGCAAAACCATTTTCAATGTTTCGTTTTCACGATGGCGCGCTGATTGATGAGCACGGCGCTGCCGGTGTTGCACACTAAGGGGTAATCTATGTTTTTAATTTATTGCCCGCATTGCGAAGAGCACCGAGAAGAACCCGAATTCCACGCGAGTGGCGAAGCACACTTGGCGCGCCCAGAGGATCCGGAGGCGTGTACTGACGAGCAGTGGGGCGAATTTCTTTACTTTCGCAAAAATCCACGCGGATTACATCGTGAATTGTGGGTGCATTCTGCGGGATGTCGAAAGTTTTTTAATATTCTGCGCGATACACAAACCTATCAAATTCACGGTAGTTATAAAGTCGGTGAATGGTTGGAAGTTGATGTACAAAAAGACGACGAGGTAAGCTCGTCATGAGCATGACTAAATTCAAGCAAAGAAACCGACTGCTAAGCGGCAGTGCTTTATGTGGACGGGTTGATCGTAGCCGCGAATTAACGTTTCGATTTAATGGCAAATACTACAAAGGTTATGAGGGTGATACTTTAGCGTCAGCCCTCTTAGCTAACGGTGTTGATATTGTTGGTCGAAGTTTTAAGTACTCCCGCCCACGTGGTATTTTGGCAGCTGATGTGTCTGAGCCTAATGCGATCTTGCAAGTGGGTTCGGATGAAGCCAATCAAGTGCCCAATGTACGTGCAACCGAGCAACCTTTGTACGATGGTTTAATTAGCTCATCGGTTAATGGGTGGCCTAGCGCTAATGTTGACGCCATGTCATTGCTTGGCAAGCTTGGCGGCGACGCTATGGGCCCAGGTTTTTACTACAAAACATTTATGTACCCTGCATCAATGTGGGAAACCTATGAAAAGGTTATCCGCAAAGCTGCCGGTTTGGGGCGCGCACCTACCTTGCCTGATCCTGATAAATACGATCACATGCACCATCATGTTGATGTTTGCGTGGTAGGTGGTGGCCCAGCAGGTTTAATGGCAGCCCTGACTGCCGCTCGCGCAGGTGCTCGAGTGATACTGGCCGACGAGCAATCAGAGTTTGGTGGCGCCATGTTATACGGCACTGAAATCATCGACGGGCAGCCGGCGTTGGAATGGGTGTCAGACATCGCAAATGAGCTTCGCGACTACCCTGATGTGCTGATGATGAATAATGCGATCGTAAACGGTTTGCACGATCACAACTTTCTGACCATCAATGAGCGCCGATGCCACCACTTAGGTAACGCGATTCCGCCAGAACAAACACGAGAGCGGATGCATCATGTGCGGGCGCATAGCGTGGTTATGGCAACAGGTGCGCAAGAGCGGCCATTGGTGTTTGCAAACAACGATGTGCCTGGGTGCATGTTGGCTTCTGCTGTGTCGCACTACATACATCGCTATGGGGTAGTGCCCGGCGATACCTTAGTACTGATGACGACAAACGACACGGGTTACCAATGTGCGTTCGATTGGCATGATGCAGGGCGGCTTGTTGTCGCAATTGTGGATACACGTCAATCAGCACATCCGCATTGGTTAGAGGAGGCTAAAAAACGTGGCATAAAGGTTATTACAGGCAGTGCGGTTATCGAAGTAGTGGGTAGCAAACGAGTTAGGGCTGCTGTTATAAGTGCAATTAATGCTGAAGGGAGTTTTGTTACTGGTGAAACCTCAGAGATCGAATGCGATACGGTAGCAAGCTCTGGTGGCTGGAGCCCGGTGGTGCATTTATCTTGTCATACCGGTGCTAAGCCTGTGTGGCGAGATGATATCAATGGCTTTGTACCCGGCGAATCCTATGAGCACCGTTGGTACGCAGGCAGTGTTGCAGGTAATCATTCTTTAGCTGAATGCTTAAGCGATGGTGTGCAAGCAGGTCAGCAAGCTGTTGAGACTGCATTGCTTGATGCGCAAGTAACGCCTTTGGCAGCATCACCAAATGTACCGAATGCAGAGCAATCGCCTTTAGGTAAATCGATGGCAATTTACTTAGTGCCGCATACATCTGCACCGAGCCGTGCGCCTAAGCAATTTGTGGATATGCAAAATGATGTCACTGCAGCGGGCTTACAGATGGCAACGCGAGAAGGGTTTGAGTCAATCGAGCATGTAAAGCGCTATACCGCGATGGGTTTTGGTACCGATCAAGGAAAGACCGGTAACATCAATGGCATGGCCATCGTCGCTGAAACCTTGCAGCAAACGATTCCTGAAACCGGTACAACGATGTTTAGACCTAACTACACGCCAGTTACCTTTGGTGCGATCAGTGGTAGTCACGTCGGGCACTTGTTTGATCCTAAGCGGTTTACTCCCATGCATGCTTGGCACTTGGAGCACGGTGCAGAATTTGAAAACGTTGGCCAATGGAAACGCCCCTGGTATTTCCCACGTGGTAGCGAAACTATGGAGGAAGCGTTGCATCGCGAATGCTTGGCGATGCGTAAGCATGTGGGTATCTTGGATGCATCAACGCTGGGTAAAATTGATATCCAAGGTAAAGACGCACGAGAATTCCTGGGCCGTGTGTACACCAATGCTTGGCAAAAGTTAGCGCCGGGTAAATGTCGATATGGTTTGATGTGTGGTGAGGACGGCATGATCATGGACGACGGTGTGACCAGTTGTTTAGCGGACAATCATTTCTTAATGACTACCACAACGGGTGGTGCTGCGAGTGTTTTGGAATGGCTAGAAATTTACCACCAAACCGAGTGGCCTGAGATGGAAGTGTACTTTAATAGTGTCACTGATCATTGGGCGACAATGGCAATAGCAGGGCCTAAAGCCAGGGCTTTGTTAAGTGAGCTGACCGACATCAATTTAGAGCATGATGAATTTGGATTTATGGAATGGCGCGAGGGTAAGGTTGCCGGTGTACCAGCCCGTGTATTTAGAATCTCATTTACGGGTGATTTATCGTTTGAGATTAATGTGCCTGCTCATTTTGGTATGCATGTGTGGGAAGCCTTATTTAATAAAGGCAAAAAACACAACTTAACACCTTATGGCACCGAAACCATGCACGTTCTGCGAGCAGAAAAAGGTTTCGTAATTGTTGGGCAGGATACCGATGGTTCTGTAACCCCTGCTGATATTAATCATGATTGGGCGGTTGCAAATAACAAGCCTTACAGCTTTATTGGCAAGCGCGGTATGAATCGCGAAGATTGCCTAAGGCCTAATCGCAAACAACTCGTAGGATTACGTACTGTGGATCCAACTGTCGTTTTGCAAGAAGGTGCACAAGCTGTAAGAGACCCACGCCAGGAAATCCCGATGACCATGGTTGGGCATGTGACATCAAGTTACTTTAGCCCTGTCCTAGGCCGAAGCATTGCGATGGGTGTGATCAGAGGTGGCATTGATCGTATGGGTGAGAAGGTTTATTTTCCGATGGCGAATGGCGACGTCATAGAAGCTGAAATTTGCAGTACTGTCTGGTTTGACCCAGATGGCCAAAGACAAAAAGCGTAGAGACTATTATGGCCAATACAGACAATGTCAACAATCGCGATGTCGTCGTTATGCAGCAATGGACAGAAGAGGCCATTGTTGAAACGATTGAACGCCCTGATATTGCTAGGGGCGTCGGCGCGCCTAGTGTAGAGTCGCCTTTGTATCATGCCGAATTGCATGCAATTGCCGCCCATAAAGTACCCGATGCCGGCGTGCGGCTTAAAGAGCTACCGATAACGGGCTTACTGACCATTCGAACAAATGCTGATAATCCAAGCTTAGCGTTGGCACTTAAGTCGGTGTTGTCGCTAGATGTGCCCGGCACGCTTCAAAGCACCAGCCACGGCGATTACTGCTTGCGATGGATGTCACCCGATGAATGGTTATTGTCTGTGCCCATAGCGGAGCTCTTTGATATTGAAAACGCGCTACGCGAAACACTGACTGAACCTGTTGCGCTAGTGAATGTTAGTGGCGGGTATTCGTTAGTGGAGCTTTGGGGTGATCAAGTACTAAACGTACTTAAAAAGAGCACGCACTATGATTGCCATCCGCGTAATTTGTCAGAGGGTAAGGTGGTTAATACCTCTTTCGCCAAGTCACAAGTTACGCTACGTTGCTTAGCAGATTCGCGATATGAGTTGCTTGTGCGTCGTAGTTTTGCTGACTATATCTGGCTGTGGCTGCAAACCGCTAGCCGCGAATATGGTTTGCAGGTAATAGACTAATCACTGTGGCGGCACTCGATGGCACGCTGGTTGTTAGCATCGAGCAAGCAGTTGCTGCGCCTTTGTGCACAGCACGTATGGCTGATGCTGGTGCGCGTGTTATCAAGATTGAGCGCGCCAAGGGTGATTTTGCACGTGCTTATGACATAGCCGCTAGTGGTGATAGCAGCTACTTTGTTTGGGCTAATCACTCTAAAGAATCCCTTGTGTTGGATTTCAAACAAGCGGAGGATGCGGCTTTGTTGCATCGCATCCTTAACAAAGCGGATGTGTTAGTACAGAATTTGTCACCAGGTGCCTTAAGTCGAGCAGGCTTTGGAGCAAGCGAACTACAACAGTTAAACCCTCAGCTTATATGTTGCGAGATCAGTGGCTATGGCGAATCTCCTGTCGCAAAAGATCTCAAGGCCTACGACTTACTAGTACAAGCCGAGTCTGGCCTGGTTGCGGTATCGGGTGGTGGTCGTATTGGGGTTTCGTTATGTGATATCGGCGCGGGTATCACTGCGTATACCGGTGTACTCGAAGCGCTTATAGCGCGAAGCAAAACGGGTAAGGGCTCAAACGTAAAAGTGTCACTTTTTGATGTGGCCGCAGAATGGATGAGCGTTCCGTATGTGCATGCCAAGTATGGGGAGGGTGCGCCACCACATACAGGATTAAGCCATCCTAGTATCGCTCCTTATGGTGCGTTTGCCACTAGCGATGGCTTGTTGACATTGATATCAATCCAAAACGAACAGGAGTGGATGCGCTTAGCAACGACCGTTTTATTGTTACCGGTCTTGCTCGAAGATGATCGCTATTCATCAAATTCTGCACGTGTGCAGAATCGTGGCTCTTTGGAAGAGAGTATGTGTGCGGCAATCATGAAAATGACAGCAGAGCAGTTTCGCACAGCGCTCGGAGCAGCATCCATTGCCTATGGCGCGGTTAATTCAGTTGACGAGCTGATACAGCACGTGGCCTTGCGCTCCAGGCAGATCAGTAATAGCCAAGGTGATGTATTAACATTGCCGGCACACCCGGTACAAACGGGTCAAAGCGCAGATCATTGTGTCACGGTACCCGCCATCGGGGCTCACTCTGAATCCATTCGTCGTGAATTTGCTGTAGAGTAAACCGTCACTGTCAAACAGCAGTAGTGGTTTATAGTTTTTCATGGAGATCCGCCATGCCGGCCTTTCAAACTGACGCTTCAGTTGAAATCGAAGCTAATATCGAAACCGTTCGCTCAACGCTGACCAACTTTAAAACTTGGCCAAGCTGGTCGCCTTGGCTCTATGTTGAGCCAGATGCTAAAGTCGAGTTTCATGGCGTTAGCGGGTGTGTTGGTGCGGGCAATAGCTGGGTGGGTGAAAAAACAGGCGAAGGCGAAATTACATTAGTTAAAAATGAACCCTCACGACTCGAGCTAGATCTAAATTTTATCAAACCCTTTAAATCACACGCAGATGTGTATTTCGATTTAACCGCTTTAAGCAACACAAAAACGCATATTAGATGGGGCATGAATAGCAGCTTACCGTTTTTTATGTTTTGGATGACCGGCGAAATGGCGGCGATGATTAAATCCGATTACCATCGCGGCTTGCTGTTACTTAAAGATCATATCGAATTAGATGAGATCCCCTCACGGGCGACGTTGCATGATCTGCATAATGTAAAGCAGATGCCCTACGTTGGCTTACATGGCAAGTGTTCTTTAGAGGAAATCGGCGATGTCATGTCCCAGCAGTTTTCGTCACTAGCGCAGGCAACAACTGATATGCAACCAAGCGAGGTGTTCACTATCTGTAATCACTTAGATGTGAAATCTGGTGTCATGGATTACACCGCTGCGGTAGGGGTGGGTGTCGCTCAGGCCATTGAAGCGCCGTTGGTTAGAGGCAAACGCTCGGCCTGCAAGGCGATAAAGGTAACGCATGTTGGCCCTTATCGCCATTTAGCGAACGCTTGGTATATGGCGATAAGCGAACAGCGCCATGGCAAGTACAAGTTAGTGAGCAAGGCGCCAGCATTTGAGGTCTATCGAAATAACCCAAAAGACACAAATGAAAATGATCTAATAACTGATATCTATATACCCATCAAACCCTAAGACGCGCAGGTAAACGATGCCTCTATTCACCCATGCAGAGCTTATTGATGCAGCCAAGTTAGTGCATCCACAAGTGCCGGCAACGCCCCAATACACGTGGCCCACCTTAAATGAGCGTGCCGCTTGCGAAGTGTGGGTTAAACATGAAAACCATACCCCCACGGGTGCGTTTAAGGTGCGTGGTGGTGTTACGTTTATGCATTGGCTAAAGCAAGCGCACCCGGATGTGGCCGGCATTATCACCGCAACACGAGGCAATCATGGTCAGAGCCAGGCTCGTTCTGCAACTGCTGCAGGACTAGCCTCTAAAATACTCGTGCCTAAGGGCAACTCTACCGAGAAGAATATTGCTATGCGCGCCTTCGGCGGCGATGTTATCGAGTATGGCAATGATTTTAATGAAGCGGCTGAAGAAGCGCTTCGTTTGGCAGGTGCTGAAAATCTATTTATGGTGCCGGCATTTCATCCTGAACTTATTCGAGGTGTCGCAACCTACGCACTTGAGCTCTTTAACGCGGTAAAAGATATTGATGTTGTCTATGTGCCCATTGGTTGCGGTTCTGGTATTTGCAGTTTGATCACTGCGCGTGACGCCATGGGTTTAAAGACCCGCATTGTGGGTGTTGTTGCAACAGAAGCACCGGCGGCCAAACGATCGTTTGATTTAGGTAAAATGGTGAGTTCTGATTCGGCCAACACGTTTGCTGATGGTGCTGCCGTGCGAGTACCGGTTGCAGATGCTTTCGATATTTATTCGAAAGGTGCTGACGCTATTGCTGAAGTATCCGAACAACAAATCGCTAAAGCGATGCGTATACTATTTCATGATACGCATAATATTGCCGAAGGCGCTGGAGCCATGGGCTTAGCGGCTTTACTACAAGATGAAAACCGGCATGGCAAACGCTCTGCATTTATCTTAAGTGGTGGCAATATTGATACACAACTGTTTGCTCAAGTGCTCTCTGGCGGTACACCCAAGATGTAGTAGGCG
>CALGND010000157.1 GCA_937958675.1 uncultured Granulosicoccaceae bacterium | reverse complement strand
TTTGAGAGCCATGGAAGAGCGTGGGCATCATTGTGTGGTGTTACAAAAATCTGAGCAGCCCGGCACGGTCGAGGCGATGGGCTTTAAAACCTTTGACGAAGAAGATCTGGATAAGGCAGAAGTTTATTTCAGTGGAAAAGGCCGACCAACTCAATGGATAGAGCGAGAGCATCAGGGTCGTACCTTACTCACATCAGACAACCTTGGAATACCGCTTGAGTTTTATCACAAGATGGATCGTCTTGAGTCCATTCACCAAAAATACGCCTTGTACCGTGGTGTAAAGCCGTTGCGCATAGATCATTTTAATTGCTTCTCTACTGATGTTGATGCATCAGTGGCTTTCTACAGTGACTTCGGATTCCGAGTAACTGAATATACAGAGGACGAAGCAAGTAAAAAAATCTGGGCTGCCTGGTTACATCGTAAAGGTGGTGTACATGATATGGCGTTCACTAATGGTAACGGCCCACGTATGCACCATATAGCGTTCTGGGTGCCGACGCCGCTCAATATTATTGATCTGCTCGATTTGATGGCTACTACCGGCTATGTTGATAACATTGAACGTGGCCCGGGGCGTCATGGCATCTCCAACGCGTTCTTTCTATACATACTCGACCCCGACGGCCACCGCATAGAAATCTACTGCTCCGACTATCAAACTGTTGACCCTGACTTAGAGCCGATCAAGTGGGATCTTACTGACCCGCAGCGGCAAACGCTCTGGGGTGCTGCCGCGCCACGCAGCTGGTTTGAACACGGTACTAATTTTGTCGGCGTTGAAACACGGGATTCAACACTGGCAGCAAGCCCGATCATCGCTCCCTAACAATATTCAGTTATTAACCGGACTAACTAGTTATGCGTTACGCAACTTACAAAGCCAATGGTGAGATTTTCTATGGCGCTGCTACTGACGAGGGTATGATTGCTTTGAGCCCGGACTTTACTAAGTGGCCATCGCTCCTAGATGTGATACAGGCAAATGCGCTGGATGAGTTAGAAGTCGCAGCTAAATCAAAAAGCGTTACCCATAAAGATTTCACTTACGAGATGGTGATGCCAAATGCACCGCGTATTCTTTGTGTAGGGGTGAATTTCCCTGATCGCAATGCCGAGTACAAAGACGGCACTGAACAACCCAAGTATATGTCACTGTTTCCGCGTTTCTCTTCTGGCTTTACTGGCCATGAATGTAATCTGGTGCGCCCGCCGGAAAATCATACGCTAGATTATGAAGGCGAAGTCGTGGTCGTTATTGGTAAAGAGGGTCGTCGAATTACACAAGAAGATGCCTATGATCATATCGCAGCACTGACTCTTTGTAACGAAGGCACTATCCGCGATTGGGTGCGTCATGCCAAGTTTAACGTCACGCAAGGTAAAAACTGGGATCGCTCTGGTGCAATGGGCCCGTGGCTTGTGCCTTTTACTGACCCTAAGCAAATCGATGATGCCCACATCATTACCCGCGTAAACGGCGAGGTCAGGCAAGACGACGTTTTATCTCGAATGATGCATCCGATCAGAAGAGAGATCGAATATATTTCAACTTTTATGACGCTCAAACCTGGGGATATGATCGTTACCGGTACGCCAACAGGCGCTGGAGCACGGTTCGATCCACCCAAATATTTAAAGCCGGGTGATGTGGTCGAAGTTGAAGTGGAAGGCATTGGTACGCTTCGCAATGGCGTTGAGGACGAGGTGGTATGACACCTGAAGATCATGCTGACGCTGCCGCGGCTTTGTTGCAGGCAGAGCATAGCGGAAACCAAATTGGTTTATTGAGTCTGCAATATCCAGACATTACAATGGACGACGCCTATCAGGTGCAAAACGCGATCTATCGCGCCAAGCTTGAACAAGGCCGTAAGGTTATTGGCTGGAAAATTGGCTTAACGTCCAAGGCAATGCAAAGTGCGTTAAATATCGATATCCCAGACAGTGGCATCTTATTCGATGACATGCTTTTCCGCAGTGGTGATACCGTCGCGCCCGGTCGTTTTATACAACCTCGAATTGAAGCCGAGATCGCGTTTGTCATGAAAAAGGCAATTGGTGGTAGCGATGTCAGTCAAGCAGATGTTATCGATGCTACAGATTACGTCGTACCTTCTATTGAGATTCTCGATACTCGTATTTTGCGAGCCGACCCTGACACCGGTCAATCACGCATTATTTTCGATACCATAAGCGATAACGCGGCTAATGCAGGTATTGTCTTAGGCAATGAGCAGCACCCTATAGATGCGTTTGATTTGCGCTGGGTTGGCGCTCTGGCCTATTGCAATGATGAACTCGAAGAAACCGGCTTGGGTGCAGGTGTGCTGGACAACCCAGTCGAGAGTGTAGTGTGGCTTGCAAGACGTATGGCGCAGTATGGTCAAAGCATAGAGCCGGGTCAGATCATATTGTCTGGTAGTTTCATCAGGCCAATTGAGTGCCCGCCGGGATCGCAGATTCGTACTGATTTCGGTCCGTTTGGTAGTGTTAAGATTAATTTCGGATAATTTGTCACTCTTGGCAATCTGTTTTTATGTCCCTAACTGATGCGCAAATAGCGGATATTATTGATGAAGCGCGCCGACGCTGGATGCTGGGCGATTCCTCAATTGAGTTAGTCGCAGCACGTGAGAACCAAGTGTTTCGCGTCCAGACACCGATTGCAAGCTATGCTTTGAGACTACACCGTCGCCGCTATCGTAGTGTAGATGAGATACATTCAGAGCTTTTGTGGATGTATCGGTTGGCAGTCAAAGAGATACCGGTACCAGGCTCTGTGAGTGCGGTAGATGGCAATAGCGTGCAGATAATCAATGATATTGTCGTGGACATGTTGACTTGGCTAGAGGGTACACCTCTTAGTAAAATACCGGTGACAGAGGACATCTACTTTCAGTTAGGTAGAATGCTCGCGAAAATGCACGAAGCCACAGACTCCTGGGAGCTGCCAGAACTATTTCAACGACCAACCTGGGATCTGGTGGGTGATGAGCCCTCATGGGGTAAGTTTTGGGATAATCCGCAATTATCAGTTGTCCAAAAAGCTAAGTTGTTAAAATTCAGGGATGACGCTCGTTATACCCTCGAAAATATGCAACAGGTTGACTTCGGCTTAATACATGCTGACCTTGTACCCGATAACGTTTTGTACAATGGCTATGAATTGCAGCCAATAGATTTTGATGACGGAGGATTTGGTTATAGACTTTTTGATCTGGCCACAATCACTAACCGTAGTAGAAGAATACCAAACGGCGATAATCTAGCAAACGCAGCAACGGCGGGGTATTGTAAGCACCGAGCACTTGATGAAAATGCAGTTACTAAATCACTGCCGTTATTTGAAGCGATGCGCTCGTGTAGTTACCTAGGCTGGAGTATTGCTCGAATGGGCGAGCCAGGTGCGATTGAACGCAATGAACGTTTTATCGTGGAGGCTGAGCTAGCTGTAAATAAATATTTTAATGACAGCAAGTGATGTTTTGTTTGCCTAGGTGGCGGTTGACGAACCCAGCACGACTCGCAATTACGCTAGCCTGCGCATGGTCATGTTTTGCGGTAACCAAACGGTTTATCTGGCGTCATACAATTACCGACTGACTGCAAGTAGATAGCAGGTGTTAAAATTAGGTATGCGAAGTTAAATTGGTGCTAATTATGAAATACTTATTTGTTAATAAAAAACTAGTTATGTCCACTATTGCATTGGTCGTCGTCAGTGTTTCCAGTTCGCTTTTTGCATCTGATGAGCTAGATGATATTCATGAAGATATCAAAGAAAAATACGAGGTCGAACATATCGATAACGAGGCGTTAAAAGCTTTATCTTTAAAAAAGAACCTTATTCTATTTGATGTGCGTGAACCTCGGGAATTTGAAGTTAGTCATATTAAAGATGCGATACGCATTGATCCAGAAATGAATGCAAAAGAATTTTTGGAACTTCATGCTGACAAGTTGAATAACAAGGTAGCTGTATTTTATTGCTCGGTGGGCGTACGCTCATCACTCATGCTTGAAAAACTTAAAGATAAACTACCGGTAACTGGTGTAAGCGAAGCCTACAATCTCGAAGGCGGTGCGTTTAAATGGCACAACGATCAAATTAGTTTAGTGAAGAACGGGCAGCCAACCCGAGACATCCATCCCTACAATGCCTATTGGGGACGACTGGTGGATGATAAGGAATCGATAACTTATTAATGATATTGCGCCCCATCAGGGCTAATGTAATGTAGAAATCAATATCAATACATCGATTGCATGAGTTGATTGCAATGCTTGATGAATCAGAGATCTCACAACGATTATATAGAGTGAGGCAATCCTCGTTGAAAGCGGAAGCAGATCTCACTATAAATTCATAAATAGTACAATACGTATGACATCACGCCTATGTAACATATAGTTCGGAGAATTGTTCCGCATAGTGCTTTGTGTTGTCTCAGCACACCCACGTGTATCCCGCTAAGCACTGTAACAAATAATAAAACGTATAAGTTGGGGAGCAATCAGATGGTGCAGGCCGCCGCGCAGAAAAAAGAGAATTCCAAAGAATCAGGTGACTGGCAGGCGATGCTAGATGCCATCCACCGCGTGCAGGCAGTTATCGAATTTAACCTCGATGGGACTGTGATTACTGCCAATGAAAATTTCTGTAATGCTCTTGGCTATGAGCTACAGGAGATCGTTGGTAAGCACCATCGAATTTTCTGTGAAGATCAATATCACAGCTCTCTTGACTACAAGTTATTTTGGAAAGCTATTGGTGAAGGAGAGTTCCATTCGGGAGAATTTAAGCGTCTGTCCAAATGTGGGGAGGCCATATGGATTATGGCAACTTATAATCCCGTGCTGGATTCTTCGGGCAGGCCATACAAGGTTGTAAAATTCGCGACTGATATAACCCAGCAAAAACTGCTTACTGCTGACCTTGAAGGGAAGTTCGAAGCCATTGGTAGAACCCAGGCTGCGATTGAGTTTGATCTGGAGGGATTTATACTCGATGCGAACGCTAATTTTTTAGATACCGTTGGCTATACGCTGGACGAAATCCGTGGCGAACACCATCGAATATTCTGCGAATCGGATTACACGGCTTCGCCCGAATATAAAACATTTTGGGAAAAACTTGCTAAGGGAACCTTTGACTCTGGCGAATACAAACGAGTTGCTAAGGATGGTAGTCACATCTGGATAAACGCAGCATACAATCCGATATTAGGGCCGGATGGCGTCCCCTATAAGATTGTAAAGTTTGCTACGGATATTACAGAATCAAAGCGTAAATCCACACTAGACGAAGCAAAGATAGAGGCCATCGGGCGGTCTCAAGCAGTGATTGAGTTCGATCTCGATGGGCATATCACCTCTGCTAATGAGAATTTCTTAACAACTCTAGGATATTCCTTGGATGAGATCCAAGGTAAGCATCACCGAATGTTCTGTGAAGACAGTTACACCAGTTCAAGTGAATACCAGAAGTTTTGGACGCAACTAAGAGCAGGTAAGATCGACCACGGCGAATACAAACGCATCAAAAAGAACGGAGAAGAAGTCTGGATTCAGGCGTCGTACAATCCAGTGTTTGATCCACAAGGTAATCCTTATGGCGTGGTTAAGTTTGCAACTGATATAACGAAGAGCAAATTACACAATGCCGAGAATCAAGGAAAAATTAGCGCGATCAGTAAAGCTCAGGCGGTAATTGAGTTTAATCCCGACGGCACAATCATCACAGCGAATGATGGATTCCTCGCTACTGTCGGGTATTCCATGGAAGAGATAAAAGGCCAGCATCACCGGATATTTTGTGAGGAATCTTATACGTCGACAGATACATATCAAGCTTTTTGGGACAAGTTGCGTCAGGGTGAATTTGATCAAGGTCGATATAAGCGATTAGATAAAGGCGGTCATGCTGTCTGGATTCAAGCTACGTATAATCCGATACTAGATCACAATGGCGAGGTCTATAAAATTGTTAAGTTCGCTACCAATATCACAACCCAAGTAGAGGTAGAAGAGTCAGTAACTCGCATTGCAGACAAATTTGCTGATAGTAGTAACGCCATAACCGAGCAGGCTGGCAGCGTAGCGACAGGTGCTCAGACTTTAGGTGCGACTACAGAAGAGATGAATGCATCGGTCGAAGAGCTCAGTGCCTCTATCGATTCGATCGCGGAGAATAGCCGCGAAGCAGATAGCATAGCGAAGTC
>CALGND010000156.1 GCA_937958675.1 uncultured Granulosicoccaceae bacterium | reverse complement strand
TTATGCGGCTGGTCCATTTTATAATATGCCGTGGTGCGATTTCTCGTTAAATGAGAAAACGGAGTGCACGGCGTTCTGCCGATCGCATCTTGATCACGCTATGGCATTAGCTAACAACGCGTCTCCAATGGAACAGGCTTTGGTCGAATCACTGTCACAGCGTATCCAACAGGCTCAAACGGTTTCCCAGGAAGAATTTAACCGCTGGGATGATGCGTATGCCAATGCTTTGCGACAAGTCAATATCGATTTTCCCAACAATCAAGATGTCATGGCCTTGTTTATTGAAGCGATGATGACGCGAACACCATGGGATATGTGGAATGTACACACAGGACTGCCCACAAATGGCGCTGACACAATTGAAGCGATAGAACTATGTGAGCACGCTATCGCACTAGCGGATGAACAAGGCGTCGACCAGCATCCTGCAATATTGCATTTACACATCCATTTGTTGGAGATGTCCGCCACGCCAGAGCTGGCCATGGATTCGGCTGACCGCCTTTTTGGCTTGTGTCCGGATGCGGGCCATACATTGCACATGCCTGGGCATATCTATGTGCTTTGCGGTGATTACGAGAAAGCTAAACAAGTTAGTGAGCAGGCTATCAGTGTCAATCGCAAGTACCTTGTCTATGCCGGCCCGCACAATTACTACACGACGGCGCGCTGCCATGATTTACATCTAATGATGTACACCTGCATGTTTCTAGGGCAATTTAAACCAGCCTTTGAGGCGGCGACAGAAATATGTGAAAACCTGCCGCCAGATGTTATTAACCTCAAAAATAAGCCCTATATCGCTGGCACAATGGAAGGTTATTATTCAATGCACATGCATGTTTTAGTGCGTTTTGGAAAATGGCGTGAAATCGTCGATACGCCCTTACCGAAAGATCAAACCTTATATTGCGTCTCTACCGCGATGCATCATTATGCAAAATGCATAGCGTACGCAGCCTTAGAGGAGTTTGATTCCGCCCACAAACATAAAGACTATTTCTATCAAGCATTGGAGCGTGTCCCGGCTGATAGGAAGTTGTTTAACAATCCTGCTAAGCGTACCTTAGGGGTTGGGGAAATGATGCTGCTGGGCGAGTTGGAATACCATAAAGGCAATCACGAATTAGCATTTTCGCATTTGCGGGAAGCGGTACAACGATGTGAAAAACTACATTACTCCGAACCTTGGCCATGGATGCATCCGCCTCGCCATGCCTTAGGGGCATTGTTGCTTGAACAAGGTCAGTATATAGAAGCTGAACAGGTATACCGAGCTGATTTAGGTTTGGACGACACGGTACCGCGTTGTGCGCAACACCGAAATAATGTTTGGGCCTTACATGGTTTGGTGGAATGCTTAAAGATACGGGGTGAGCAAATCGAATATCCTGAATTACAAGCCCAATTGGCCAAGGCTTTGAGTAAGGCGGATATCAGTATTTCGTCTTCGTGCTGTTGCCGTAATGCTGGCTGATCATTTTTTATGATCGTTAGAGTAGTTGTGAGCAAACTGTGTGGCTCTATCAATAGCACCTTCGATTAAGCCGCCATTGTCGCGATTAGTTTCGGTTGATATGAAGTGTAGGCGGCTATCCCATTCGCCCTCCGTTTTAATAGATAGACCATAGGCCGGATGGCCAGCAGCGACATTAAGATCTTCCTGGTCTGCTGTAAATGGCTCGACGCTCCAGTCTTGAATTATCACATCAATCGGTTTTTTGGCGGCTGGTCCAAAAATACTAACAAGTTGTTGCTTTGCCATCTTTACTAGTTCGGCTTGCCCGATTTGTTGCCGGGCATCAGCTGGGTAGCCCACAAAGCCAAAGAGGGCGTAGGGGCCACCCTCACTGGGTGATGCATCATGAATTTCAACTAGTGGCCCAACTTGGCTCATGGCCGTACCGGATAATCCTTGCTCTTTCCAAAATGCGTTATCAAATAGGGCGATGATCTTTGCATGCGCTGCCATCCAAGTGGGTAGTTGGCTTAGTGCATGGTGAAGATTGCTGGGTAGGGCGGGAAAGTAACTAAGTTTTGCAGCTAATCTTGGCGGTATGGCGACTGCAACGGTTTTAGCATGCCACTCGAGGGTTGATTCGCCATGAGAAATTTGTACCTTAACACCGTGCTCTGTCGCACTTAGCTTAGTGCAGATATGTTCGAGATAAATTGTGTTGTCGCCCACTAGGGCATCTGCCAGAGCATTGACTAGGGCAGAGGAGCCACGTTTTATCCGATATGCACCTGACATTGGGGATAAGCCTTGGTGTGGTTGTACTTGGCCACTTTGTAGTTGATAGAGAGTGGTGCCTGATACGGGTTGATCAAACTTTTCTAAATGTAGTTCTTCGAGCAGCTGGGCAACCTGATGTTGGCCTGGCCAAATCCAAGAAGGGCCGAGATCGAAATCGGTTCCGTAATCAGGTGAATAAATGCGCCCACCTACACGAGCGCGCGCTTCTACGACGCGGTAGTCGATTCCTAGTGCTTTAAGTCGCCAGGCGGCGCACAGTCCACTAAGGCCACCACCTACTATCAGTACTTCTACATCCAAATCGAGAACGCCTTTCACAAATTAAGGTTGATACAAGCCCAAACATAGGGCTAGACCGCGCTGGTATTTCGGGTTAGTCTAACCGAGATTATCCAGTACGATACAGATGAAATGAAACCTCTTATTGGTGCTTTGATTGCGTTGGGCCTTGCGATAACACTGTTTGTCAGCGGGGATTCAATCGCAGATGATCAAACTAAATTGAACAGTGAGCAAATAAGGGAGTATTTGTCTGATCGCTATGTAGAAGGGAGTTACAAAGGTCGTGAATGGAAGTCGTTCTTTAACGCCAATGGCGATACACATTATTCTGAAACTAACGGTAGACCCTCAAATGGGCGATGGAAAGCTGAAAACGATCGCTATTGTTCTCAATGGCCACCTTCAGCAATATGGGACTGCTATTACATTACGGCTAACGGCGAAGAGTTGACATTTGTGCCTGAACACGGTGGCGATAATTGGCCTGCTGTTCGACTCGATGAGTAAACGCGTCAACATGCTTGTAGCGAAGATGCGCTGGCATTAAAGGCGAGCGCATCTCCGCAATTTCTAAAGATTGTCTCGTACCCTATTCTTTTACTTCAATAGTAATCAGCTCAGAAACAATGGGTGGATTATGCGGAATGTGAAGCATATCGCCCATGATGAGTTGTAGTGTGTGCTTACCAGGTTCAAGCGTTAACGTAGTTTGAGTCTGGCCTCCACCAAAATGCATTGGAGGGTTACCCATAGGTTTGCCTTCTGGTGGCAGAGACGCTTGATCAACCAGTAGGTGATGGTGTCCTGTTTTAGGGTTATCTGTTCCTGCAGGCGCTACGCCCATTCCAGACACACCAAATTGCACGACAAACTCTGTACTGACCACATCGCCGTCTTTAGGCGAGATAATCATCACTTTTGCTCCTTCTGGTGCAGGCGTAACAGGTAGATCTTGTGCAAAAGCATGGCCTACTACTAGAGCAGTAGCCACGGCTAGAAAGCGTGTAAATTTAGTTTTAATCACTAATAGTTCTCCTAATTTTATAGTTTTGATTTAATGCGGCGCATCGATAACGAGCGTGTTCAGTCAGTCTTTTTCAGTGGAAAAATATAGTCCTGAATATCAACAACCCCTGAGCAAGGCGTTTTATTCCCTTGATTTGAATTTTATTTAAACTTCGCCGTAATTCTCATTCGGCTGACAAAAAAAGCGGTAAGCTGAGCCACGCTTGTGGCTGATAGCGCTCGAGTCTACCGACGTCCTTTATGAAAGAATTTGCCGATAATATTGCAGAAGAACTCAACGCCATGTGGCGCTTCGCCCTACGCTTGACGGCGAATGAAGCTGACGCGGAAGATCTGGTGCAGCGCACGTGTGTAAAAGCGTTGGAGAGTGCGGCGAGCTATGAGGACAGAGGGCGTTTGCGTAGTTGGTTATTTCGAATCGAACATCGTATTTGGTTAAACGTATTGCGATCACGGCAAATACGGAACAAGAGCTCATTTGCTAATAGCCGATACTCGAGCACGTACGATGATGGGGTAAACGTTACACAATTGACCGATCAGCGGCAGGATTCTGCTCTTATGGGGTCACCTGAATCTAATTTGAATTATTATCAGATTGTTAGTCTTGTGGAATCTTTGCCGGAAGCGCAGCGTCTTGTTGTATTGTTAGTGTGTGTTGAGGAGTTATCGTATCAAGAGACAGCTGACATATTAGAAATTCCAATTGGTACCGTCATGAGTCGTTTGTCACGCGGCAGGCTTACTCTTGGCAAGGCAGTGCGCGATAGTGAAAAAGTCACATCGGAAAAAACTATATCGGATGCTGAGCTAGATGGAGATCTACGATTGTGAAATATTCTGACATAGATGTATTGAATTTTATTGAAGGTAAGTTTAACGATGAGCAAGTTGCCGATATACTTGCTCAAAAGAATGTAGATCCTGAGCTAGCTGAAAAAATCGACCTTATGCAGGCCTCGCTACTTCCGTACCAAGAAGCCTATGATCAGCAATTGATTCCAGAATTACCCAAGAGTTTGCACGCTAACTTAAAAAAAATTGCGACTGTAGAATCGGCTGACGAACCTCTAAGCACAGTAGAGAAAAAGGGCGTACAAATTCCCTATAAATGGGTTGCCACTTTCCTGTTTGTAGGGATTGGCTTAGGGGTACTCGCGTCATCGCAATTATTTTCACCGTTACCTGGTTCCGATCAGCAGTCGATTGCAAAACTACATTCAGAAAATCAGCTGCATCTGCGGTGGGTAGAGCGAATCGCTGATTACCAATCGTTGTATGTGGAAAACACGGTTAAGACGATTCCAGAAAACAGGTTTTCGCTTGCTAATGGTTTACTAGAATCCCTGTCAGCACAGAATGATTTTACAGTGTCTATTCCTGATCTAACTGAGTTTGGATACGAATTCGCGAGAGCACAAGAATTAGGTTTTGAGGGACAGACATTGATTCAGCTTGTTTACGCAAAGCCAGGTTCAATGCCTTTAGCGTATTGCCTTATGCCAGGGGGGGGCGCAAGCGACTTGCCGTTAAAGCTTAGCCAGCAGCGTCAACTTGGTGTGGCTAGTTGGGTAAGTGATAAACGACATAACGTGCTGGTGGCGGATGAATCACCGTCGACACTGCAAAAGATGCATGCAAGCATTCTAGCGATTTAAATCTCACTACGCTGATCATTGATCTACGCATGCATACGCCCTCTCTCCATAGGGCTTCGTGACGGCATCCTCGCTGTAGACATCTCTGGGAACTTAAGCAGCCCGCAATAACCGTTCAAGCTGTACAACTTGTTAGTCAATGTATGAGTTCCCGTGTCGCTACTTAACGTAATGGTGGTGAACGGTAGTAGCTTATGCAGGTCAGGCAGAAACGTGAATGGGCTCTCATTTTATTATCAAGCTGTGTACTCGTACTAGCCGGGTGTAGTGAATCCTCTCCAACGGTTTCTGAGCCCGAATTAGGAAGTGCTACAGGGTCGACGGGTGTAATCGATAACACTCCAGAAACTGCAAATGTGCTGGAACCAGTTACTGATCCAGATCCCGCTACAGAGCCTGTTACAGATCCAGTCGTTTCAAGCGATCCTTTTTGTGAAGGTTATATCGCTAATACAAACTCTTTTGTCGTGCCCACTATGGCAAGGCCAGCATACTTGGAAACCTATACCGATCCTACGTTTGGAGGGAAGGTAACCAGAATCAGCAATAGCGTATTTGGAGAGGTCAATAAACCTGCATACAGTACTATGCAGGCATGGAATGCAGATGAAACATTATTAATGCTGTATCGCACAGGTGTGAGCGGAGGGGGGCACAAGCTGCTCCATGGGCACACCTACGAATTTATCAAAGATCTATCAATCGTTCCTGCAGATTTAGAGCAGGTATGGTGGAGTAGAACGAATCCAGATAGTTTCTTTTATGTTAGCCGTCACTCGTCTGATTACGGGATATTGAATCGGTTCGATGTGAGTACAAATCAAAACACTGAAGTGAAGGATTTTAGTGACTTTTGTGGTTCTGGGTTACCAACGGCTGGTAATGATGTGCAGATGCACTCGGTCGAGAAAGATCTATTTGGATTTAGGTGCCAACAAGACGATGGTCATTACATTATGTTGTCCTATGACGCGAGTACAGATGACGTGGTTGTAGCACCGATAGGCACCGGTAGTAACTGGACAGCCTGGAGTTCGCCAGTTCCTTCAGCAAGCGGGACTAGTTTCTGGCATCAAGGGGCAGTGCTTGAGATGGATTTGCAGACGGTGAGGCACCAATTGGATCTGGGCAGTAGTA
>CALGND010000155.1 GCA_937958675.1 uncultured Granulosicoccaceae bacterium | reverse complement strand
CGCTAAGCCTGCCATCATTTGCAAATGCAGAAGATACCGCCAAAGCACTTGCCGATTTTGTTGGCGACAGCGAAACCCAAACAGGCAAGCTCAGTTTGAAAACACCTGAGATTGCTGAAAACGGCAACACAGTGCCTATTTCGTTCACTGTAGAAAGCGATATGACTGAAGACTCTTACGTTGAATCAGTGATGATCTTAGCCGAAGGTAACCCTAACCCCGACGTTATAACGTTTAACTTTACGCCAGCTAGTGGTAAGGCAGAAGCCTCGACTCGTATGCGTTTGGCTCAAACGCAAAATGTTATCGCGGTAGCCAAAATGAGCGACGGTACGGTTTATACCGATACCAAAAACATAAAAGTCACTATCGGCGGCTGCGGCGGCTAGAGCGGGAGAATAAATTATGTCTAAACCAAGAATCAAAGTACCTAAAAAAGCCTCGGCAGGCGATATCATCAGTATTAAAACTCTGGTGAATCACACGATGGAATCAGGCCAGCGGAAGGATAAAGAAGGTAACGTTATCCCACGCAAAATTCTGAACAAATTTGCCTGTGAGTTTAATGGCGACACAGTGTTTTCAGCAGACATCGACGCAGCTATTTCGTCTAACCCATTTTTGCAATTTAGCGCACGAGTGGCGGAGTCCGGTACCTTCAAATTTACCTGGACAGACGACGACGGTAGCATTATCGAAGCGGAAAAAAAGATTGAAGTGTCATAAGTATCTGCCCACTAGGAGCTAGACCATGATGAAAAGAAAAATTTACAACACGCTTTTGGTAGCGGGCATATCGGCAGTTTGCTTTAGCACTGTTTCGGTTACGGCTGCGCCTGTTGATGATACCTTGGTAATCGACGAAGAAATCGAAATCACCACCCGTACAGCGCCGCCTGAAGGGCATCCACTTAAAGAGGTTATATCAGGTTGGCATTACCGTACACCAGAGACTCGTGCACTTGAAACAGATACGTTTCAAAACCCAGGTTATTTGGGTATAGAGCAAGGCGAAGAAATTTGGAACACTGTTGAAGGCACTGAAGGTAAGTCGTGCGCTAGTTGCCACGGTGATGCATCAGAGAGCATGGCTTCGGTTGGTGCAACCTTTCCTAAATGGCACGAGAAGATGAGCAAGCCGGTTAATGTCGAGCTGCAAATCAATTACTGCCGTACTGAGAACATGGGTGCAGAAGCCTATAAGTTTGATAAGGGTGGGCAAAAGCCGCTTACTGCTTATATTAAAAACCAATCCTTGGGCAAACCAGTCGAAGTGGACCTAACTGCTGGCAAGATGCAAGCGTGGTTTGATAAGGGTAAAGAGACTTACTACAAACGTACTGGTCAATTGGATTTATCGTGCGCCTCATGTCACGAAAAAAACAATGGTAACTACATACGTGCAGATCATTTAAGCCAAGGCAATGTTAATGGTTTTCCTACTTATCGCTTAAAGCAAAACAAACTGATCTCACTTCATAATCGTTTTCGAGGCTGTATTCGCGATACTCGTGCTGAGTTTCCAGCTGCGTTTAGTGATGAGCTAATGGGATTGGAAGTCTATGTTACATGGCGTGGCACGGGCTTATCTGTCGAAACCCCAGCTGTTCGCCAATAATTTTTTAAAAAAGGAAATGCAGTCGTGTTTACTAGGCGGGACTTCTTACAATATTCCGCTATTGCGGCTGCATTGACAGGCTTCAGCGGCAACCTAACAAAGGTTGCCGCTCAGCAAAGCCTTACCCAACAGGATTTACTTAACTTCGATAGTCGTGGCAAACTGACACTGCTGCACTTAACGGATATCCACGCACAGCTAAAACCAGTTTATTTCAGGCCTCCATCCGAAAATTTCGGCGTGGGTGCTTTCGAAGGTATACCTCCCCATCTCGTTGGCGAAAAATTCCTTGATCACTTTGGTCTTGAGCGCGGCAGTGCTTTGTCCTACGCGCACACAATGGTTGACTATCTCGACATGGCGCGCAGCTACGGCAAGTTAGGTGGGCTCGATCGCACGGCCACACTGATTAAAGCAATCCGTGCAGAGCGTGGCGATGACAACGTAATACTGCTGGATGGCGGTGATACCTGGCAGGGCTCTTACACGGCGTTAAAAACCGATGCACAGGATATGGTTGATTGCATGAGCCTTCTAAAGCCAGATGCGATGGTCGGCCACTGGGAATTTACATTAGGCGTTGATCGTGTTTTGGCGCTTATTGACCAGCTCGAATATCCGTTTCTGGCCAGCAACGTTGTTGATAATGATTGGGAAGAACCGGTATTTGAAAGCACGCGTATGGTTGAGCGTGGCGGATCAACGGTTGCAATCATTGGTCAGGCCATGCCTTATACCCCTATTGCTAACCCGCGCTGGATGATGCCAGATTGGTCATTTGGCATACGAGCGGAAGCCTTACAAGATAACGTTAATGCTGCGCGTGATGCTGGCGCCGAAGTTGTGGTGCTGCTTTCTCATAATGGTTTTGATGTTGATCAAAAGCTGGCAACTGTAGTAAGCGGTATTGACGTTATTCTTACCGGTCACACACATGATGCGGTGCCTGAAGCGATCAACATTGATAACACGTTGGTGTTGTCATCTGGTTCGCACGGTAAATATCTTGGCCGTATCGATTTGGACGTTAAAAACGGCAAGGTCGTTGACTACAGCTCAACGCTAATACCCGTATTTTCAGATGTGATTGAGCCAGATAAAGAGATGGCCAGCATGATTCAATCGCATCGTGAGCCTCACGAAAGTGAGCTGCAGCGGGTACTCGCTAAAAATGAGTCATTGCTTTATCGGCGTGGTAACTTCAACGGTACGTGGGATGATCTACTTTGTACTGGCATGATAGAAGAGCGTGATGCTGAACTATCGTTCAGCCCCGGATTCCGGTGGGGCGCCACCTTATTACCAGGTGATGACGTTACAGTAGAGGATCTCTACAACCAAACCGCAATGAGTTACCCCAGCGTTTATCGCTTAGAATTTTCTGGCGAACGCATTCACGAAATACTCGAAGACGTTTGCGATAACTTATTTAATAAAGATCCGTTCTTCCAGCAGGGCGGCGATATGGTACGGGTGGGCGGCATGGGTTATAGCTGTGCGCCAAATGAAAACATGGGCTCACGAATTACTGACATGACCTTACTTTCAACGGGTGAGCCAATTGATCCAAAGCGCAACTATGTTGTAGCGGGTTGGGCATCTGTAAACGAAGGTGTAGAAGGCCCAGCTATTTTTGACTTAATGCAAGATTGGTTGGCTAAGCAAACCAGCATTGATGTACAAGCTAATCAATCAGTAAAATTTACCGGCGTGTGATTTAAGCCTTGGTCGCTAATAGTGTACTAAGCTACGCCTAAATACATAGTAAATAACGAATATATAAACTTAACTTACGTATATGACTGACATTAATAACGACCCAAAATCAACAAAGGCGCTAAACAGCCAGCTAGTAAAAGATGATGTAAAGCGGGCTGTCAGCAGGCGCTCCGCAATAAAGAGCGGCTTAGCGTTAATGAGTGGTGGGGCAATTGCTGCATCTACTGCTAGCGTCGCTAACGCTGTCACACCTGACCCGCTTATCACGGAAATACAAGATTGGAATCGATACCTAGGTGAAGGAGTTGATGCCCGACCTTATGGCTCGCCGTCGCAGTTTGAGTCGGAAGCGGTGCGACGTGATGTGCCGTGGTTAACCGCCGATGCTAAGTCTTCCGTTAACTTTACGCCTCTGCATAAGCTTGAAGGCGTGATTACTCCCAACGGATTGTGCTTCGAACGGCATCATGGCGGTATAGCGGAAATCGATCCAGCTGACCACCGTTTAATGATTAATGGCTTAGTCGACACGCCTTTGATTTTCACGATGGAAGATCTAAAGCGTTTTCCTCGTGAAAACAAAGTCTACTTTCTCGAATGCGCTGCTAACTCTGGCATGGAGTGGCGAGGTGCGCAGCTAAACGGATGCCAGTTTACTCATGGCATGGTGCACAACGTTATGTATACCGGTGTACCTTTAAAGTATTTGCTCGCAGAAGCCGGTGTTAAAACGGCAGGTAAGTGGGTATTGCCAGAAGGTGGTGATGCGTCACATATGACGCGTTCGATACCATTAGATAAGTGCCTCGACGATTGCTTAGTGGCCACCCATATGAATGGTGAGGCTCTGCGTCCTGAACAAGGTTACCCAATGCGCTTGGTGGTGCCTGGTTGGGAAGGCAATATGTGGATTAAATGGTTGCGCCGTATCGAGATCGGCGACAAGCCATGGCATCAACGCGAAGAAACATCGAAATACACAGATCTACTCGAAGATGGATTGGCTCGCCGCTTTACATGGGTGATGGATGTTAAGTCGGTTATTACCAACCCAAGCCCGCAAGCGCCTATTGATCACGGCAGGGGTCAAACTGTGCTCAGCGGCTTGGCATGGTCGGGGCATGGCAAGGTCAGTCGAGTTGATGTATCCATTGATGGTGGTCGCAACTGGAAGCCCGCCAGGCTTGATGGGCCCTCGTGGTCGCGCTCTGTGCATCGGTTTTATTACGATTTCAATTGGGATGGTAGCGAGCTGTTGTTACAAAGCCGAGCAGTTGACGAATTTGGCAATGTGCAACCGACTAAGAATGCGCTACGTGCGCAGCGTGGCGTGAATTCGATCTATCACAACAACAGTATCCAAACTTGGCATATTAAGCCTGATGGTAGCGCAGAAAATGTTGAGGTTTCCTGATGAATCATTCAATAAAACGAATAAGCGTAAGGGCATATGGAGTCGCGTTCTTTTTGATCTTTATGCTCGGCGCCAGTGCAGCACAAGCAAATGACATTGAGAATGGTAAAAAGCTTTATAGGCAATGCGCGGGCTGTCACCAAATCGGCCCCGGTGCGAGCAACTCATTTGGCCCGCAGCTCAATGGCGTAATGCAAAGAGGTGCAGCAAAGGTTGAAAGTTTCGATTATTCCAGCGCATTTAACGAAGCAATGGCTCCAGATGTAAAGTGGAATAGCAGTAGTTTATCTGCGTTCCTAGAAGCACCTCTGACTAACATACCGGGCACCGCTATGGCGTTCCCAGGTGTGAAAAGCGAAGATGAAAGAACGTCGATCATAGCTTATCTTGCAGCGATCGACGTCGATGGCAATTTAACAGCCTCAACTGATGAGGGTGCGGGTAAGGCAGATAGTATGGCGGCAGAAGCGCAACCAAGAATGTTAGCTGCTGATGTTGAAGTGCCGACACACGGGGTGTTACATATTGGTCGTGCAGCCCTTGCAGAAGAAGTTGCTGCATGGGATATTGATGTGCGCCCAGATGGCTTAGGACTGCCCAAGGGTGCAGGTTCGGCGATCGCAGGAGTCGAAATCTACGACACACAATGTGCAGCTTGCCATGGTGATTTTGGTGACGGCACTGGGCGTTGGCCTGTATTGGCAGGTGGGCAGGATACGCTTACCGATGAACGACCAGAAAAGACCATTGGCTCTTACTGGCCGTACTTGTCGACTGTATTTGACTACGTACGTCGCGCCATGCCGTTTGGAAATGCACGATCGCTGAGTGATGACGATGTGTATTCGGTTACGGCCTATTTGATGTACCTCAACGATCTAGTAGAGGAAGACTTCGTACTCAACTCAGAAAATTTTGCAGAAATTCGCTTGCCCAATGAGGAGAATTTTATTGCAGACACTCGCTCTAAAGAGCCGCATTTTAATGGGTCGGTTGAGCCTTGTATGAGTGATTGCTTACCAGGTGTTGCAACGATTAGCCAGAGAGCAAGGGTGCTTGATGTCACCCCAGATGAAGATATTTAGAGGAACGATTGTGAGCTTGATTAAAACTATGTTGTTGTTTTCAGCACTTTTTCTAGGCATGTCTTCCTTAGTTGCGGATGAGCTTGGTGATCGACTCGAGAAGATAATGGCAGTGCCGGTTGATCAAGACTACGCCGAATATTTGGCTGAAGGGTGTAGCAGTTGCCATCAGTCGGAACAAGGTACAGGTACACCTGTTATAGAAGGTATGGCTAAACAACGAATTATTATTTCACTACTACTTTATCAAAACGGTAGTCGAATTAACGCAGCCATGAAGTCAATTGCTAGTAGTTTAGGAGATGAGGAAATAGCATCACTGGCAGAGTATTTTTCACAAATGGCTGAATCCGAGTAGTTATAAAAGAGATGGAGACTATATGAATATCACAAGAAGAAAATTTGCTCAACTGATGGGAGCGGCTTCTGTAGCGGCTGCTGTTCCTTATAGCATTCGTGCGCAATCAAAGCCCAGTGTCGTAGTGGTAGGTGGTGGTGCCGGTGGTGCTACGGCTGCACGTCTTATTGCTAAAGATTCCGATGGCGCATTGGATGTCACGCTAGTTCAAGACACGCCAACTTACACCTCTTGCTTTTTCTCTAATCTGTACCTTGGTGGGTTTCGTGACTTCGACTCCATCACTCATAGCTATGATGACCTAGCAAATAATTACGGCATTAATGTTGTTACTGGCTTAGCCACTGCCGTCGATCGAGACGCTCGAACTGTCACAATGGCCGACGGCGCTAGCGTTGGATACGACCGCTTGGTCATAGCACCAGGTATTGATTTTAAGTTTGATAGTGTTCCGGGTTACTCTGAGGCTGATGCGGAGATAGCACCGCATGCATGGAAAGGTGGATCGCAAACCACCTTATTGAAAGAGAAGCTAGACGCGCTGGAAGACGGGCAGAATATCATTATGGTTCCGCCGCCTAACCCTTACCGTTGCCCACCAGGGCCTTACGAGCGTGTATCGATGATGGCGCACTTGCTTAAATCGAAAGGCTTTACCAATAGCACCATTACCGTTCTTGATGTTAAGCCTAAGTTTTCCAAGCAAGGCCTATTTCAAGCAGGTTGGGAGAAGTATTACCCGGGCATGGTTGAATGGATTGCACCAGAGGTACATGGTGGAATAATAAATGTTGATGCAAAAGCCGGCACGGTAGAAACTGACTTGGATACATTTGAAGGTGCTTTGCTTAATATTATTCCGGGGCAAACTGCCGGTGATATAGCGCATGCAGCAGGTTTAACTGACGACTCTGGGTTTTGTCCGATTGATGCCACATCAATGCGCTCAACAGTAGATGAAAACATCTTTGTTGTTGGTGATGCATGTATTGCTGGCCATATGCCTAAGTCTGGCTTCTCTGCCAACAGTCAGGGTAAAGTTGCTGCGATGAATGTGCGTGCAGATTTGCTTAAGAGCAAAGTATTCCCTGCCAAGTTCAGCAATACTTGCTGGAGCCTGATTGCAACTGAGGATGGCGTCAAAGTTGGTGCGCAATATGAGCCGATAGATGGCAAAATCACCGCAATAGAAGAATCTAAATTCCTATCCAAAGGCGATGAATCTGCTCAAGATCGTCTAGCTACCTCAATGGAAGCAGACGGATGGTATAACGCTATGACTAGCGCAATGTTTAAATAAGTTAGATTAATAGTTGCCAAAGGTGTTAGCGACGTTTTCTGCGTCGCTAACACCTTATAAGTAGGTTTCCGCAGTTCAATTGATCATTCAAGTTCTACAGTTCCGCCTCTCTCTCTTATTGTAATAACTGGGCATTAATATGAGCAAATTGAAAATTGCCGTAGCGTTAACAATTTCTTTCTTGTACTGCAATTTTTTAAATGCAGATGACACTTTAGCTACATTATCCAATGGTGATGATTTCCTATTAGAAGTCGAGGGCAAAATAGAGAATATTGATACAGATCAACTTCAATCGTTGATAGAAGCCACAGACAATCTTGTGGTGATAGACGTAAGAATGGCAGATGAGATTGCTAGCTTAGGGGGAACTATAAATTCTGGTCGTACTGACATGAATATTAATCGTGGATGGCTAGAGTTCCGGATTGGCGATGCAGTGCCGCAGCTTGATACGCCCATCGTGGTGTTTTGTGGGATCAATCAAAGAAGCCCATTGGCAGCAGCGACGCTGTCGAGGATGGGATATACCAGTGTTAAGAATTATGCAGACGGTGTATTTGCATGGCGTGATGCCGGTCTTCCAATGACGTATGCAGATGAAGCGCCCGGCACCATGTTATTCAGAAAACCACAGCAAGTGGCGCCGAATGTATACAGCGCTATTGGCGCTACAGCACCTGCTACCTACGAAAATTCTGGTCACAATAATAACCTCTCATTTATTATCACGACAGAAGGAGTTGTAGTAATTAACGCAGGCGATAACGCTTTGCTCGCGCAGGCTTTACATGCGGAAATAAAAACACTAACTGATCAGCCTGTTCGTTATGTGGCGTTGGAAAACGGTCAAGGGCACGCGATGTTAGGTACTGCGTACTGGCAAGAACAGGGGGCCAAGGTGATTGCGCATATTGATGCTGCAGATGCCATGAGCGAAAGAGGCGAGGGGATACTTGAGCGAATGCAGCGTCGAAATCGTGATAAAGGGATGGGCACTGTGATGTCGGAGCCAGATGAGGTTTTCGAAGACGAATTTGTGTTGGAACTCGGTGGAGTTCGTATCGAGCTTAAAAACCTAGGCCCTGCTCATAGCCCGGGTGATATCGTTGCCTGGCTACCTGAGCAAAAGCTGGTGATCAGCGGTGATTTGGCGTTTCATCAACGATTGCTACCGGTATTTGAAGACACGGAAACTGCAGGGTGGATTGAAACCTGGGATGTCTTTGCAGCCTTAGGCGCCGATATCGTAGTACCAGGCCACGGAGAGCCAACCAATATGCAGGAAGTAACGAAATATACCGTGGACTATTTAAAGTACATGCGAGAGCAAGTTGCGCAGGTGCTCGATGATGGTGGTTCGCTTATTGAGGCATACAAAATCGATCAAAGTGCGTATCAGCATTTAGATACTTTTGAACAGTTATCTGGCTTAAACGCTGATAGAATATTTAAGGAAATGGAGTTCGAGTAGGTTTAGTTGGGCTTGATATACAGTGTTGAGCATGTGCCATAATCAGTAAGCGAATTAAACGAGCGAATCTGGCAGCGGCATGAAAATCAAATACCAAAAGGGTTTATTAGTCGGCGGATTGACTGGCGCTATCGTCTGGCTAGCCATGGCTTTTTCAGGGTTGCCAGTGTTTATAAAATATTTGGCGAATCTGTGGATAGTTAAGCCATTAGTCCAATTTTTTGGATTTGGCTCCGTCGGTGCCCTAGCGACGATGTTTCTGGTGTGTGTAGTGTCCTTCGCCATTTACGGTGTTTTGATCAATATGCTGTTTAATAAAATTAGTGGCCTACGAAAGTAATCTAGAGTGTCTATGCTACTAGTTAAGAATCCGCTTAGATTCCAAGTAAGCCCTTTCGGTCTCATTCTCTGATAGTCCAATTGCTTTGACTAATGCCTGTTGTGCTTCTGCCGTTTTATCAGCACGTTGAAGTATGTCCGCACATGCTGCGTGATAGGGCTGATAGGAATCCATCTCCGCATGTTGAGCAATTTCATTTAGCATCTTAAGTGCTGCGTTTGGGGATTCTGCGTATGACACAGCGACGGCCAAATTAAGATGAACTACAGGCGTGGGATTAACCTGATGTAGCAGGCGATAAAGCGCCGCTATTTGAGGCCAGTCAGTATCTTGCCAAGTGTTGGCCTCAGTATGTAAGGCACTAACCGATGCTTGTAGTTGATAAGGGCCCACTTGGCCTTGCGGCAGTAGTGATTGAATAAGGTCCTTGCCTTCTTTCGCTCGTTCGTTGTTCCATTGTGTACGGTCTTGATCTTTTAATGGTACGAACTCACCTGCTGCAGATTGCCTGGCAGGGCGGCGTGAGTCGTGCAAAAGCATCAATGCAAGTAGGCCACCAGTTTCGCAGTGTTCAGGTAAAAGTTGAAAAGCAATGCGAGCTAACCTTATAGCCTCAAGCGATAATTCTTGCCTAGTAAGGTCGCTGCCGGTGCTGGCCGAATAACCTTCATTGAATATCAAATAGATCACGTTTAATATGACAGAGATGCGTTCTTCTAGTACGGCGTTGTCTGGTACGCCGTAAGGTATGCCAGCTAATGCGATTTTTTGTTTAGCCCGGCTTAAGCGTTTTGCCAGAGTGCTAGGTTTATCAATAAAGGCTCTGGCGATTTCTTCGGTACTCAAGCCGGCGATAGTGCGCAGCGTAAGCGCAATCTGAGATTTTTGATCTAGTGCTGGGTGACAGCAGGTAAACATCAGCTCTAACCGTTTGTCAGGGATAATTTGCATTGCGTCTGGCTCGTTAGCATCAAGTTGTTCGAGTTCTTGCAAGTAACGTAATTCGGGTTGAAGTTCAGCAAAACGCTTGTTTCTTCTAAACCGATCAATCGCTTTGCGTCTGGCTGTGGTTAATAACCATGCTGCTGGTGATTGAGGTAAACCGTTTTTTTCCCAATGGGTTAATGCATCGCTTACTGCGTCTTGCAGTACATCTTCGGCTAACTGTATATCGCCAAAACCTGACACCAAGCTTGCCAGCAACCGCCCCCATTCTTCACGAATAGTTAGCTCGATCGTTTGTTCGAATTGAGATGGGGGCGGCGACATCGCTTCGCGTATTGTTGGTCTAGTCGTCAAAAACCATTATCGGACGAACTTCAATATGGCCATGTCGAGCGGTAGGTATCTTTGCTGCATACACTAGTGCTTCGTCCAAATCTTTACATTCCAATAAATAATATCCACCCAGCGTTTCTTTGGTTTCTGCAAATGGACCATCGGTGGTTTCAACTTTTCCATTTTTCATTGTCACGGTGGTTGCCGTATCAATTGATTGCAAGGCATCGCCAGCTACGAACGCACCTTTTTGTTTTGCTTCTTCAGTAAAGTCGAAATATGCCTGCATATAGGCGCCAAATTCTGGCGTGCCTGGGATGGGGCTAGAGCCGGGAGCAGAGTAGATTAGGCAAATGTACTGCATGGTGAATCTCCTAGTTAATTGGTTTATTAATAAGAAGGCTGGGATCTAGTGCTTTCCAGCCATCTATTTAACAGACGAACGGCTAGAACCGATAAGGACAAAATCCGTGAATTTTTTTATATTCAGTTTTATATTGCTTGATATCCTAGCGTTGACGGTACCCAATAGGTGCTTGTTCATACAATGTCGTCAATAGACAATAATATCGAGTAATTGAGTCAGCACTAAGCATTTCTATAAGGAAATAAAGTCATATAGGACCCTGGGATGTCGCGAATGCGACTTTTAGCTCGTGCTTTCAATACATTCTAGTGTCCCTTAGTTAGTGTTATGGAGTGAATTCTATTAAACTACTAAGTGTTTGCTCAACCCGTATAGATTCAATAGTGCTAATGCTTATTTGCTCTTTTCAGAGCGATTCAAATGCTGGGGAATTACGTATTCCTTGCTTAACAAGATACGGGGCTAAATAAGCATGGAAAGCTTTATCGTAGAGTGGCTGAGTTTGCTTGGTCGCTGGGTACATATGATCACAGGTATCGCCTGGATCGGAGCCTCTTTCTATTTCGTTTGGCTAGACAACCATTTACGGCCTCCCATTGAAAAGGCTGACATCGACAAAGGCGTCGGTGGTGAGATTTGGTCGGTGCATGGTGGTGGTTTTTATCACGCACAAAAATACACTGTTTCCCCCGAAGAGCTGCCCGAGAAACTTCATTGGTTTAAATGGGAAGCGTATACCACGTGGATCACCGGCATGTTTATGCTGGCGCTTATCTATTGGTATGGAGCAGAACTCTATCTAATCGATCCTCAAGTAGCTGATCTAAGCAAACCTGTAGCGATTGTTATGGGCATCGCAACGCTTGTTGTTGGCTGGATTGTTTACGATCTATTGTGCCGTTCATCGATTGGTCAAAACGAATCACTGATGGGTGTCGCAATGTTTGTGTTGCTCGTGTTCGCTGCTTGGGGCTTGTGCCAATTGTTTAGTGGGCGTGGTGCCTTTATCCATTTTGGTGCGATGCTTGGCACCATCATGGTGGCTAATGTTGCCATGGTGATTATTCCGGGCCAGCGTGATTTGGTTACTGCCAAAGAAGAAGGGCGAGTGCCTGACCCAATCCACGGCATACGTGGCAAGCAACGATCAGTACACAATACGTATTTTACCTTGCCGGTGTTGTTTGTAATGATCAGCAATCACTATGCTATGACTTACGGGCACGAATACAACTGGTTGATACTGGTTGGCTTGTCGTTAGCGGGTGCGTTAATCAGAGTGTATTTTGTAAAACGACATTTTGGTAAAGCGAGTTTGTTGCCACTGTTGATTGCTGCAGTGTTAATTGCAGGTGTAGCTGCACTGACGGTGCCTACACAAAATATTGCGACTGCTTCGACTACTCCAGCTGATGCGAAGGCAGAGCCAATTGTTGCAAGTTTTGCACAAGTTGAAACAATTATTGAACAACGCTGCGTTAGTTGTCATGCAGAATCGCCTGAATATCCAGGCTTCTATTCGGCACCCTTGGGAGTTAGTTTGGAGTCGAGTGAGGATATTATTAAGCATGCTCAGCGGATATACCAACAATCAGTAGCCACTAAAGCAATGCCAATCGGCAATTTGACAAAAATGTTGGATGAAGAGAGAGCGCTTATTGGTCAATGGATTAGCGACGGAGCGAAAGCGGAATAAGCTGTGAGCATCGCTAAACCTAGTCTGATGAATGAAGAAGAGTTCGTAAATGCGTTTGCTGCAATCTACGAGCATTCACCGTGGGTGGCGGAACGAACTTGGCAAGGTGGCGTAGATAAAAATGCCGATAAAATCGATATCTTAGCCAGGCTATTTGAACAAACCTTCTTGAAAGCCAGCAAGGCTGAACAGTTGCAAGTGATATTGGCGCATCCTGATTTAGCCGGTAAAGCTGCGATCAAAGGCAAGTTAACCAAAGATTCCACCACTGAGCAAGCGAGCGCTGGTATCGATCAATGCTCGCCAGATGAACTAAAACAATTTGAAGCTTTTAACAATCGTTACAAAGAAAAATTTAATTTCCCTTTTATCAAAGCAGTGAAAGGTAGTAACCGATTTGAGATACTCGAAGCTTTTAAAGAACGCTTGGAAAACGATGCTGATGCAGAATTTAAAACAGCACTAGTAGAAATTAACAAAATTGCTCGGTTCAGGTTGCAAGACATCCTGCAAGAGTAATAGCTGCACCTAACACGGTACGGCAAAGCCCAGATTCACGAAGTTGTTCGCGTGATGTTGTTCCAGCCCTAGCAAGTAGCACGGGTTGTTTATTTTAATATGGACTACACGACGAGGAACTTTTTAATGGCTGATAATCTAGCCGGTATGACGCCGGAACAAATGAAAGACCCTAACTATTTCCCGGGTTTTGCGAAAGGTATACCGTTAGGTATACAGCACGTATTGGCGATGTTTGTCAGTAACGTCACTCCTGCGATAATTGTTGCAGGCGCAGTGGGTTTTGGATTCGGCTCTGATGACATTAGCGGCATGATCTACATGATCCAAATGTCGATGTTGTTTGCCGGCTTTGCAACACTGATTCAAACTATTGGGCTAGGCCCTGTAGGAGCAAAGCTGCCCATCGTTCAAGGGACTAGTTTCGCTTTTATCCCCGTCATGATTCCTATCGCGATTCAGTTTGGTATGGGTGCGCTGATGGGCGGCATTATCATTGGCGGTATTTTCCACTTTTTTCTCGGCACTTTTATTGGCAAGATCCGCTTCATGATGCCTCCATTGGTAACCGGCTTAGTGGTATTAATGATCGGTTTGGCTTTGGTTAAAGTCGGAATTCAATACTCGGCTGGCGGTGTACCGTTAATGGGTAAGCCTGAGTACGGCACGATGCAGCACTGGGGCTTGGCTTTGGTTGTCATTGTTGTCACATTGGGGCTTAAGTTTTTCACCAAAGGTATGTTGTCTGTAGCAGCTGTATTGTTGGGGTTGCTGGCGGGTTATCTTGTTGCGTTAGTCATGGGTGATGTTAGCTTCGCCAATGTCGGCAGAGCCGCATGGTTTGCCCCACCTAAGTTTAACCACTTTCCAATCGAATTTAACACTGCTGCCATCATAGGCATGTGTTTGATGGGCTTTGTTTCAGCCATCGAAACCGTAGGTGATATCTCCGGTATCACTAAAGGCGGCGCTGGCCGTGAAGCAACTGATCGTGAACTTACCGGTGGCACAATGGCTGATGGTGTTGGTACGGCTATAGCGGGCGCGTTTGGCGCACTGCCTAATACATCATTCAGCCAGAACGTAGGATTAATCTCGATGACGGGTGTTATGAGCCGCCATGTGGTTACCTTAGGTGCGATCTTTCTAATTATCGCAGGCTTGGTGCCTAAGTTTGGTGCTGTGATCTCTAGTATGCCAATTGCTGTATTGGGCGGTGGCGTTATTGTGATGTTCGGAATGGTCGCAGCAGCAGGTGCAAACTTACTTTCTGATGTTAATTGGAATCGCCGCAATATGATGATTTTTGCAGTGGCGATATCAGTTGGTTTAGGTTTGCAACTAGAGCCGGGCGCACTGCAGCATATGCCTGCTACAGCGAAAGTGCTGATGACGTCAGGCTTGTTGCCTGCAGCTGTTATTGCCATCGTGCTTAACTTGATTATTCCACAGGAAGATTGAGCCATCTATTATTCCACGTATAAGTTGTCATTCCCGCGTAGGCGGGAATGACTGGATACGAGATGACACGCCTCGTTCGGATACCGTTTCGACGCGCCAGCTAGTGCTCAACCTTAATCAAGGCATCAGTATCAAAGCCATTCTCTTTAGCAATCCCTACTAATCTTTCGTAGCGCTCAGCATCCATTTGTGGTGTTCGCGAGAGTATCCACATGTAACTTCTATCAGGGCCAGAGACTAGTGCGTATTCGTAGTTTTCTTTATCTAGTTCGTACACGATATAACTACCGTAGAAGGGGCCAAAGAATGACACTTTTAGATGTGCTACATCGCTCGCACCAATAAATTTTGCGGTTCCTACTGCGTCATCGCGCTTACCTGTTTTTGTTGATACTCCGCTGTTGCTTACTTTTACACTGCCGTCGGGGTTCAATGAGTAGCTTGCAGTAACGCCTTGTAGGCCGCGCTCGAATTTATGGTCAAGCCTGGCGATTTCGTACCACTTACCTAAATATCGGTCGAGTTCAAAACCTGCAATTGGAGCAATGCCTTTAGGTGTGCCAGTGCTGCTACAGGCAGACAGCAGCGCGACCATTAAAATTACGGCGATCGAATAATTGTGACGCCGTTGGCAAGATTGGATCATGTGAGAGCCTTGGTAGTATTTGAGAGTTAGGTTGCGTGGTTATACGTCATTGCTAAGTGTTTGGATTATAAAGTAGTTATTCATAATGCTAATAATTGTTTCGTGCCTGAAACAGCGCGAGAATCAGCCTTTGGTTACACTATGTATGCGCGCCTATTTATGGTGCTTATCCGGATTTTGGTTTCATGAATATCATGCCCCGTTTTGCAGCTGCTCTAGCGCTAATTTTGCTAACGACATTCGCTTACGCGCAATATCCACCTATTACTGATCTCTGGCGGTTGGGTAATAATGATTACCTTGCGGTTGATCGTGGCGGCCCTGTTGATCTGGCTGGCGATATGAATGGTGACGGGATTGAAGATGTCATTATCGGGTCAGGCATAGGCGGCATCCGAATTGTATTTGGGCCAACTCGGGGCAACAACGGAGTGCTCAATGCTCAGCAACTTGATGGCAATATTGGCTTTGCTATTTCACATGATTCACAAAACATCTCACATGTAGCAGGAGTTGGCGACGTCAATAACGACGGCTTAGCCGATGTTATTGTCGGCTCCCTTGGCGGCGCGCATGTGGTGTTTGGTAGCAGCAGTGGATTTCCGCGCACAATAACACCCGCAATGCTAGATGGTAGTAACGGTTTTAGTTTTTCTAGCCCCGCAACCTCAGTCAGTGGCGGCGGTGATATTAACAATGATGGCATAGCAGACATTATTGTTGGTAATGCTAACGCTAGCAGTAATGGTCAGATTGGTTCAGGTGTTACGTATGTTATCTATGGTAGTGCTGGTAGTTTTCCACCAATACTCAGCCCTATTGCGCTTAATGGACGAAACGGTTTTGCTGTTGTAGGTGTGAACTCGCAAGATCGTAGTGGTGCTCAGGTGGGAGATGCAGGTGATTTTAACAACGATGGCTTTGACGATATCCTAATCGGCGCCCCTAATAAAACACAAGACGGAAAAGCAGAGGTGGGTGAGGCGTACTTGGTGCTAGGAAGCGATCAATATCCCGCGGCCATCAGTTTGGCTGATATTAATGGCAACAACGGTTTTGTTTTTAAAGGTAACAATATTCAAGATTCCGCTGGTGCATCTGTAAGTGGTGTAGGTGATCTAAATCATGATGGTATAGGCGATATCGCTATTGGTGCGCCAGGTAAAGGTCCATTCGGATCGCCAAGTGATTATCCGGGCGAGACCTACATTCTTTTTGGTGGCAATTTTTCTGGAGAGCGCGTGTTGGTGCGGGAGTTCCTCAACGGTTCAAATGGGTTTGTCGCGCGAGGTATTCGCGGGGGTGTGGTACCTATCGAAGAAGGCGAAGCCATTTGGGGTGATTTATCCGGTACTTCAGTGGATGCAGCGGGAGACTTTAACCATGATGGAATTGATGACTTAATCATTGGAGCGTCACACACCATAAAGAGCCCAAGCCGTAAAGGTTCGGGGCAGGCTTATATTATTTACGGTTCTAACGGAGCGTTCCCGCAACGCTTAAATCTTCGAGATTTAGATGGATCAAATGGTATGCGCTTCGATGGTACTGGTACCACTGATTATTTTGCAGTATACGTTCGTCAAGCTGGGGATTTTAATGCAGATGGTCGTGATGATGTCATCATCGGCGCATCAGGGCAGGGCGAGAGTTATATTCTGTATAGCAGAGATAGTGGTGTGAGGTTTTCGCCCGCACCCTTCGCACCGATTAATACTGCGCAAATTTCAAGTGGTTTTCCAGCCACATTGAATCAATTGGCTGCTGACGCTACGCCGTTAGCGTTTAACGAACTCAGAGATCCAACCGGCCCAAGGCCATTGCCAGTAGGTACATCGGTTACGCTAGGAGATCCAGCAACACCAGGTGATATTCCAGCCTATTTGGGTGAGCCTATCTCTCCTCCGCGGCCAACAGAGCAAACTGACACTGACACGCAATCTACGCCAGATGAGCAGGACCCGCTTGTATCACCGCAGCCAATTGACGATCACGATGCTTCGGATGTGGTTAGAGTCGGTACTGGTGGCGCTACTACTCTATGGTTACTATTTGGTTTCGTACTGATGTTGCTAGGTCGTTCAATTAAAAGGCGAACAGATGGCAATGTGTAGAAGCATGAAGTTATAACACGGCCGACAGTGACAGCGTCCTCTTAACAGTGTTCTAGAGCTGAATCAACCGTCTATTTTACCAAGCGTAAAGGTTACGGTTTCAGGTGGCAAACACTGCTTGTCGTCGCATGCCTGAAGTTGCAATTTTACTACTGATGTATCTTCGATGTTTTTTGTTATTGGGGTACTGATCGTGAACGTGCCTTCGAATAACGACAATAGGGAATTTTCAAAACTCAGTGTTTGACTAATCGCTTCAGGGTACTCAGCCCCTGAAATGGGTTCATCGTTTTCTAACTGTATCTGCGTCGGAATAAGGTAGTCTTGATTTGGCTTGTCTGAATTAATATGCCAGCCGTCTGCGACTTTGACTGACACATCCAGCTTTTCGTCGTTGCGAACAGCGGATGCTGAAACACGCCCCCGAGCTGCGTATTGTTGCGGGCCAGTCTCGCCATTTAGATGTTCTGTGGCTCCTAGTAAGAAATAGAAGAACCCTGATGGGGATTCAGCAACGGATCCAGACAATGCAACAATTAATTCGTTGGCTCTTGTATCAAAGCGAGGCTCACCCGTGCGTTTAAATAGTTTGGCTAATACGCGCATTGCTACCGAGTTGCCAGTGGGTTGGGCATTATCGTGAATGTCTTTCGGGCGTATTGCTAGTTTAGCGCCAGCGACCTGCTCACCTCCCATAAAGTAGGCACCATTTGCAGTATCCCAAAAACGATTGTGCATTTCGTCAGTTAACACTGCTGCTTTATCTAGCCAAAGCGGATCGCCAGTTGCATCAAATAAGGCGATTAACCCTTCTGCAAAGTATGCGTAATCTGGCTGGGTACCGTCTATGGAGGCTTTGCCTTCAAAGTAACTTCGGTAAACGCCGTTGTCTTTAGTGACCATGGTTTCCCACAGCGTGTTGGCAGTATCTACTGCAGCGTTTAGATAGTCATTTCGATTGAAAATAGTACTGGCTTCTGCCAAAGCTGCGATCATCATTCCATTCCAGCTGGTCAATGACTTATTATCAAGTAGTGGTTTTTCTCTTAGTTGCCGTGCCGTGAGTAGAATGTCGGACCATTCGTCGAATTTTTTGAGTAAGGCAGCTGTGCTGAGCTGATTGCTTTGCGCAATCTGAGCTAGTGGGCGATTAATATGGATAATGTTTTCGCCTTCAAAGCTTCCTTCGCCAGTGATATTCCAAAGCTCTTTAGCAAGTGCTGCGTCAGTGCCGAGTAACTCGTCGAGTTCCTCGGGCGTCCAGACGAAGAAACGACCTTCTTCACCTTCTGAGTCTGCGTCGGTAGCAGAATAGAATAATTTGTTTTCTGCGCGCATCTCTCGTAAAACGTAGTCGAGTATGCGAGTGGCTGTACGTTGATGATTGATATCTGCTGTAAGCCACCATGCTTGCGAGTAATTTCTAGCAAGGGCAGCTTGGTTGTAGAGCATTTTTTCAAAGTGCGGTACTAACCACTTGCTGTCTACTGCATAACGATGAAACCCTCCCGCGATATGGTCGTGTATGCCGCCATTAGCCATATGGCTTAAAGTACTTAGGGCTACGTTTTGTGCATCTCGATTTTTTCGATTGGCTTGATCAAGTAGAAAATACAGTGTTGATTCGCGTGGGAACTTGGGTGAGCCGCCAAACCCTCCATTGTTTTCATCAAAACTGGTCACCGCTTCAGAAAGCGCTGCTTGAATCTCGGCGTCTCCAAAATCTTTGGCCGCAATGCTTGTGCTGTTGACTTGATTCATTGCCGCAGATATTTGGTCTGCTTGTTCCATCAAAGCGCCTTTATCTGTTTTCCATAGGTCGTTAATACGGGTGAGTAGTTGATTAAAGTGTTCCGCAGGGAAATAGGTACCTCCATAGAACGGACGACCTTGTTCATCCAACCAGCTTGACATTGGCCAACCACCACTGCCAGTGATCATCATGACAGCGGTCATGTACATGGCATCGATATCGGGAAGCTGTTCTCTGTCAACTTTAATGGCGATGTAATTGTCGTTAATGAGCTTGGCTATGTCTTCGTTTTCGAAGCTCTCACGCTCCATAACATGACACCAATGGCAGGTGGCATAGCCAATTGATAGAAAGACGGGCTTGTTCTGATCTTTAGCAGCTTTAAACGCTTCATCTCCCCAGGGATACCAGTTAACTGGGTTATGTGCGTGTTGAATCAGGTATGGGGATGCTTCAAGTATTAAGCGATTGGTATAAATAGGCGACCCATCGCTTAACAAATGCTCGGTACGAGGTTTGTAATCTGGCCCTTTGCTTTCTAGCGCTTTTAGCAAGCCGTCGCTTAGGCTTGGGTTTTCGTCTAATGCAACAATCTGAACCTGTTTGGGCTGTTCATCTGAAGCACGTATTGCTGGGGATGTAAGCGCGCTGAGTAACAATCCGAATACGCAGGCTAGAGTTATAAGCCGGGGCACCGCTGGGCTCTGGATGTTCGCGATGAACGTTGTTTGAGACTTCATTAGCAACTTTAAATTTTGGCTATGTCAGACATTGGTTAAAATTCTGGCAGAATGGTTCCCTGTGTTTTACAACTTAGTCGAACAGCATTGAATCATTGCAGTGTATACCGATCTTGGCCGATTACCCGCGGCAGCCTCTAGTTTATGACTAATAACCGTAATCTTGTCGCTGCCTGCTTGGCCATAGCGGTCTTTGGCTTCTCGTTTGGCATGACCTACCCCTTGCTCTCGTTGATATTAGAGCAACGGGGCGTGAGCCCACAAATGATTGGCTTAAATTCAGCAATGATGCCAATTGGCATTTTACTGTTTTCATCCGCCATTCCTTTTGTATGCCGTACCTTCGGTGCCAAACGGGCTGCGATCATTGCGGCTGTCATGACGGCTGCATTGATGATCTCGTTTAAGCTATTTACGTCACTAGAGTCTTGGTTTGTCTTGCGCTTAATCATGGGCGCGACCACATCGTTATTGTTTGTGTTAAGCGAGGCGTGGATTGTCAGTTCTGCGCAAGAGGATAATCGCGGCAAGGTAGTGGCTATATATGCAAGCGTGCTGTCGATAAGTTTTGCGGCAGGGCCAGCCATCGTTAGCCAAACCGGCGTAGAGGGCTGGCTACCGTTTGTTATTGGTACGATTGTCTTATTGTTGGGTGTGCTGCCCTTATTGTTCATAGAAGAAGACGCTAGGTTGGAGCACGATCAAGCATCCTCAGATGGAATCTTCGCGTTTGCGCCTAAGGCGCCATTGTTATTAGCATGCGTTTTTGCTTTTGCAATTTTTGATTCTGCCACTCTGTCATTGCTACCAATTTACGCTATGCA
>CALGND010000154.1 GCA_937958675.1 uncultured Granulosicoccaceae bacterium | reverse complement strand
CCAATAACAATCGGTGCCGATCATTTTGGATCTTCAGTTAATTTAAGCGCAGATGGTAGCACCTTAGTGATGGCTGCAACTCAAGAAGACAGCTCTGCAAGGGGTATCAATGGTTCGCAGAGCGATGATTCAGTCAACAATTCGGGCGCCGTCTATGTGTTTGTGCGCAGCGATAATCAATGGGCACTGGATGCTTATATAAAAGCCAGTAACACTGATCAAAACGATAATTTCGGATCCAACATTGCGCTGAGTGAAGATGGAAATACCTTTGCTGTGGGTGTGCCTGTCGAGTCTAGCTCGGCTGCGGGTATCAATGGCGATCAAGAAAATAATGATGCATACCAATCCGGCGCTGTATACGTCTTCTCTCGCAGCAATGGTGTTTGGCAACAGCAGAGTTATATCAAGGCCAGCAACGCGCAAAGCGAAGATCAATTTGGCTATGATCTTGATATTAGTGGAGATGGCAACACGATTGTCGTTGGTGCTCGCTATGAGGATGGATCTGGACGATCTGTCAATAGCGAAAAAGACGAAGACGGTTATGGTAATGGCGCAGCCTACGTGTTTACGCGAAGTGGCGAAACATGGAGTGAACAAGCTTATTTAAAGCCCAGCAACTCGGATGAATACGATAATTTCGGTAGTGCTGTGCGCATCAGTGGTGATGGAAGCACGATTGCTGTGGTGTCAAAAGGCGAAGATAGTATTTCAACGGGAATTAATGGAGACCAATTCAACGACGTCCGTTCAATCCAATCGGTGGGCGCGGTTTACGTTTTTGTTCGCAACAACGATACCTGGCAACAAGAAGCCTATGTTAAAGGCAGCGCTTATCGGGATGGTTACGATTTTGGCCACAACTCTATCGATCTCAATGGCGATGGCAGCACATTGGCAGTGGGGCTTTGGTTGGATGCCAATATGACTGCTGGATTAGATAGTGCCCAGTTTAGCGGCAGGATCGGAATTTCTGGTTCGGTCTATATATTTACTCGAAACAACAGCAGCTGGCAACAGCAGGCTTTTCTAAAAGCCAGCAACGCGGTATACAACGGCTTGTTCGGTAGTTCAGTTAGGCTGAGTAGCGATGGCAATACATTGGCTGTAGCATCAAGCGGCGAGTCCGGCGGCTCCACCGGGGTCAATGGTGATCAATACAACAAGCTGGGGATCTATGTGGGTGCAGTGTATACGTTTGAGCGAAGCGGCGATGCTTGGCTGCAACAGTCCTATATTAAAGCCAGCAACACCGATGTGTTCGATGGTTTTGGTCGCTCGATAAGCTTGAGTGCCGATGGCAACAGCCTGGCAGTAGGGGCGAGCTCAGAACGCGGTGGTTCAACTGGAATCAACACCGGGGACCAAAGCGATAATTCTGCACCTGGTTCTGGCGCTGTGTATTTATACTAAACAATTACACCACCATTAACCTGCATTAGCTGCCCATTAACAAAACCCGCACTATCACTGCATAGGTAACCCACCATGCGTGAGATATCAGCCGTTTCACCAAGTCGGGCTGATGGGTTTTGTTGTTTTAGGGTTTCATATTTTTTTAAGTCATCATTTTCATCATCAGCAACGATAGTACCGGGGGAAATGATATTGGCTGTGATGCCATGTTTGGCATATTCCTTTGCAATCGATTTTGTTAAGCCCCAAGAAGCATGCTTAGAAATACTGACTGCCGATTTACCCGTGTAGCCTTGCTGTGCGAACATCCCGGTAAAGTTGATAATGCGGCCCCAATTATTGTCGATCATGCCAGGTAGGCAAGCACGAGCTAACCACCATGCGGCGTGAAAGTTAATATCCATGATGCGCTGAAACTCGGCCTCATCACCATTGACCAAATCAAACGATGGGCGAATGGCAGCATTGTTAACCAGCACATCAATTCGGCCAAACTGCTTAATACCACTCTCAGCGATGGCCAAGGCTTCTTCACGAACGCCCACATTACCCATGGCGATTAATACTTTGGAGCCGCTTGCTTCAACTTCACGTGCAACGGCTTCGCAAGCGCCACGATCCGACGAGCCATTCAACACGATATTGCAACCAGCGCAGGCAAGCTCTAATGCAATTGCGCGCCCGATATTTTTACCCGAGCCGGTGATAAGTGCCGTGCGGCCATCTAGTGAATTGTTAGTGGTCATCAGATTATGTTCTCATCGCGCATTCTTTTTAAATCTTCGCTGTTAACACCTAATTCAGCCAGAATGTCATCAGTATCGTTACCCCGTTCAGGTGGTGCTACCTTTACGCTGCTGGGTGTTCTGCTTAGTACCACAGGTTGCTTAATTAGTGAGATATCGCCCATCACTGGCGAAGATACTGTCGCGCACATTTCTAGGTGCTTGACTTGTGGGTCGTCGAAGGTTTTATCGATTGTATAAATCGGGCCACAAGGTACGCCTGTTTCAGTAAACGCGTTAATCCAATCTTCACTGCTGCGGGTTTGAGTAACCTCACTAATCAGCGCATTTAACTGATCACGGTTTTCAGATCGCTGCTTTGCGCTGTTGTAGTCGGGGTTCTCTTGCCATTCTGCTTTATTCATCGATTTACAGAACCGGGCCCAGGTTGCCTCTCCTGCAACGGCTATGTTGATATGGCCATCACTTGTTTGGAACACGCCGGTCGGAATGCTCGTTGGGTGATTGTTGCCCGCTTGCTTAGGCACTTCTTGATCGACTGTCCAACGTGCAGCCTGAAAATCCAACATCGCAATCATCGCTTGGAGTAGGGAAGTATGTAGCCACTGGCCCTTGCCCGATTTTTCACGCTCAAAAAGCGCGAGCAAAATACCTTGTGCGCAAAAATGCCCCGCACATAAATCTGCTATCGGAATACCCACTCGCATCGGCCCCTCACCCGGTGCACCTGTAATCGACATCAAGCCACCCATACCTTGCGCCACTTGATCAAAGCCAGGGCGGTTAGCGTAAGGGCCCGATTGCCCAAAGCCTGAGATGCTCGCGTAGATCAAACGCTCGTTAGTTTTGGATAAGGTGTCGTAGTCAATGCCGAGGCGCGTTTTCACATCAGGGCGAAAATTCTCAACAATCACATCAGCCGTATCCGCAAGCTTGCGAAACAGCGCTTTGCCTTCGTCACTTTTAAGGTTCAAGGTCACGCTACGCTTATTGCGTTGTAGGTTTTGAAAATCTGACGTATGCCGTGCCGCGCCCAAACTACCATCAGGCTCCAAGGCTTCAGGTTGCTCAATCCGAATCACATCCGCCCCCCAATCAGCTAGCTGACGAACAGCCGTGGG
>CALGND010000153.1 GCA_937958675.1 uncultured Granulosicoccaceae bacterium | reverse complement strand
AAATTAGGGATAACGCGATGAAAGATGGTGTTATTAAAATGGCCGTCGTCAGCGTACTGCTTGAAGTTGGCGCAGGTTAGCGGGGCAGCTGTGCTGTCCAGCTCGAGCACGATTGTGCCTTTGTTAGTTTTTAGTGTGGCTTTCATTGATGGTGTCGACGCTTGTAGTAAAAACGTCAGTTTACCAGCAATGGGCTTACTGGATGGCTAGCGCGCCTGATTGTTCCAGTGCTTTGGCTGCAGGCGTGACGTCTACAGGGTCGGCCACAGTGGGCTCAGTTGGAGCCGTCTCATCTGTTTCTTCAATTTCAGGCTTTAACCAAACCGCGCTTTCGATGACGATTTTTGAGCGTGGTGCATCACGGCTGAACGGGCCGCCTGGGCCTGTTGGCGATTGACCAATTTGATCGACCACATCGTGGCCATCTATCACTCGACCAAATACGGTGTATCCCCAGCCGCGAGCGGTGGTGCCAGTGTGGTCAAGGTTGTTGTTGTCTTCGCTGTTGATAAAAAACTGCGCCGTCGCTGAGTGAGGCGCGTTAGTGCGGGCCATGGCGATGGTGTAGCGCTGATTGCGTAAGCCGTTGTTAGCTTCGTTCACGATGGGCTTGCGGGTTTGCTTGCGTTGGTAGTCGGCAGTAAAGCCTCCGCCTTGGATCATGAATCCATCAATCACTCGATGGAAAATTGTGCCGTTGTAGAAACCGTCTTCCACGTAGTCAAGGAAATTAGCCACCGTGGTTGGCGCAAGCTCTGGCTCGAGTTCGAGTACCAGTAAACCTTCGCTTGTATTGAGTTCGACCACAGGCGGATCGGCCAATAGAAGGCTTGAGTGAAACAGTGCAGCAATTGCGAGCAGAATAGGGTTGAAGCGCATGACGGCGTCCGATATTTGTAATGCCAAGGATACAGGAGTAAGTCTAGCGGGTATTATGCCAAACGCCGACCACGGTAACCAACGGGTAATCTGCTACAGTTCCACCTGTTGGCCCTTTCTTGGTTCAAAACTAAACAGATATCTGAGTCGTAAATGCTGCACCTCCACAACACCCTGAGTAGAAAGAAAGAACCCTTCACGCCGCTAGTGGCCGGAAAGGTCTCGATGTATGTCTGTGGTATCACAATATATGACCTCTGCCATGTTGGCCACGCACGCCTCTTGGTTGCATTTGATGTGCTGTTTCGGCACCTACAAGCCAGTGATTACGACGTTACCTACGTGCGCAATATCACTGACATCGATGACAAAATCATCAATCGAGCGGCCGAAAATGGCGAGTCTATTAACGATCTAACCGAACGCTATATCGATGCGATGCACGAGGATGAGGCCAGCTTGCTGCTGCTCAGCCCCACTCACGAGCCGCGCGCCACCGATACCATTGGCCGTATGCATTCCCTGATAAAGACATTGATAGATAAGGGTATGGCGTATCCGGCAGATAATGGCGATGTGTATTACGCCGTGTCCAGCTTCCCAGATTACGGCAAACTATCGGGCCGCAAGCTTGATGATCTGCGTGCTGGCGAACGCGTGGCTGTGGATAACAATAAGCGCGATCCACTGGATTTTGTTCTGTGGAAGGCATCCAAAGCGGACGAACCCGCGTGGGATTCTGATTGGGGGCCTGGCAGGCCGGGTTGGCATATCGAGTGTTCAGCGATGGCGATCGAACTACTGGGAGAAGAGATTGACATTCATGGGGGCGGTGCTGATCTGCAATTCCCGCATCATGAAAACGAAATAGCCCAAAGTGAAGCGGCAACCGGTAAGCAGTTTGCACGCTACTGGATGCACAATGGCTTAGTGCAGGTGGACGACGAGAAGATGTCCAAATCCCTTCATAACTTCTTCACTGTGCGTGAGGTGCTTAAATCGTATTCAGGCGAAGAGCTGCGGTACTTTTTAATGTCGGGCCATTATCGCAGTCCACTTAATTACTCAGCCTCTCAATTGGATAATGCCCGCGCATCGCTTAGGCGTTTATACACAGCCCTACGAGGTGTGGGTGCCGATGCGAGCCGCTCAGTTTCCCGTGAGCATGTGGAACGCTTCCAAGCGGCCATGGATGATGATCTCAACACGCCGGTTGCGTTATCCGTGTTGTTCGAACTCGCCACTGAGGTTAATCGAGAAGGCGGAGCCGAATCTAAACGTGGTTTGAAGTTAGCAAACACGCTACTGCAATTGGGTGCACGGCTTGGAATACTACAAGGCGATGCGGATGCTGTTTTACAAGGCTCTGTGGATGAAAGCGGCCTAGATGCTGCAAAGATAGAAGCGCTCATTCAAGAACGAGTCGATGCGCGTGCCAATAAAGATTGGGCGCGAAGTGATGAGATAAGAGACGAGCTCACGGCCGACGGTGTCATACTTGAAGACAAAGACGGTAAGACGAGCTGGCGACGTGGATAAGACAAGTAAAAAGCAGGCCAGGCGGTTGGCGCGCGAACGTGCTTTGCAGGCCTTGTATCAATGGGATATCACCTCCGATGATGCATCCGCTGTGCATGCTGAAATTCTCGATCGCCAAGAAATGGAACGCGTGGATATTGATTACTTTACCGTGCTGTTCAAAGGGGTAAGTCACGATGTTGAGAGTGTTGATGTGTTGCTCGAAAAAGCACTTGATCGGCCTCTACTAGAGCTTGATCCAATTGAACGCAGTGTACTGCGCTTATGTTGTTACGAGCTATCCGAGCAACTGGCAACGCCTGCCCGGGTAGTGATTAACGAAGGTGTAGAGATCACTAAACGCTTCGGTGCTGATAAAGGCCATAAGTACGTTAACGGCGTGCTTGATAAGTTAGCGCTAGTGTTGCGCGGCCCTGAAATGAACGCTAAAAAATAATGGCTGTTAGCTTAAAGCAAGCCTTGTTCGCTAATCCGCAAAACTTTCTTGCACTGGGTGCAGGCTCAGGCTTAGCACCGGTAGCGCCTGGCACCTTTGGTACGCTTGCCGCCATCCCACTTTTATTTATCATGCCCGGCAACCCATGGTTGTACGTTGCCATCACTGTGGTGGCATTTTTAGTGGGCGTGTATCTGTGTGAAAGTTGTGCCAACTATATGCAAACCCATGATCATCCAGCCATTGTGTGGGACGAATGGGTTGGCTTGTTAGTGACGATGTTTTTAGTGCCGCTGAATGTTGTGACGCTCATACTGGGTTTTGCGCTGTTTCGATTTTTTGATATTTTGAAACCCTGGCCGATTGGCTTAGCCGATAAAAAGGTCAGTGGTGGTTTAGGGATCATGATCGATGACGTCTTAGCCGGCGTTATGGCGGCCATCGTTTTACACTTGCTACTGCTGCTTTTAGATCTGAGCAGTTTGGCGCTACAGCTTTAGTGGCTTAAAACAGGCTAGGGCACAGACAAGCCACATTCGCGTAGTAGCTGGCACAGCTTGATTAACGGCAAGCCAACTAAGGCACTTGGGTCGTCCGTGCTCACCGAATCAAACAAACTGATGCCCAGCGATTCCACCTTAAAGCTACCCGCGCAGTCCAAGGGCTGATCGGTTTGTAAATACCGTTCGATTTCTCCATCATCCAGCTCGCGCATAACTGCTGTGGTGATATCCATTGCCTCATGATGCGAGCCGTCGCGTGTGTCCACTACTGCCACGGCTGTATAAAAAAGCACCTGCTGACCTCGCATCTGCTTGAGCTGCTCAATGGCGTTACTCATCGTGCCCGGCTTGCGCAGCAATTTGCCGCCAACCGCTGCCACCTGGTCAGAGCCAATAATCAGGGCGTTGGACGAGCGCGCTGCGCTGGCGCTAGCCTTCTCAAGCGCCAGACGCTTGGCACGAGCCTCAGGGGTCTCACCGGGCAATGCCGGTTCATCAATTCCAGGGTCATCAGTGTCGAACGATAGGCCCAGCCTACTGAGCAGTTCAGCACGATATCGAGAGGTAGATGCGAGGATCAGCACTTGCCAGATTGCTCATTTATGATAGAATCAGCGGGTTATGGGCAAGCCAATTACCAGCCAAATACAGCCGGAGCTGCTAGCCCGTGAAAATACAGTTTACTCGGTGTGCGTACCGTTGGCTCAGTTCAAGCGTTTAGCTAAGCTGCTCAATGATACACAGGGGGATTTCACCGCTGAATGTCGGTTTTCAGCGTTTGATGCCAACACCAAAGTCAGTGGGCAATGGCAGGCCGAGCTCAGCCTGGTTTGCCAGCGTTGTTTAAAGCCGATAGCGTTTAAAGTCGATGTGCCGTTCCAGCTGATTTGCGTTGAATCAGAAGTTGAGGCCAACGAATTAAGCGACGAGTTAGAGCCGGTCATTTTGGATGATGAGCGGAAGATTCACATCGTGGATCTATTTGAAGATGACATCATCTTGCAATTGCCAGATGTCGCTCGCCACGAAGAAGGCGATAGTGATTGCACCGTTGGCAAGATGGAATTCGGGAAGCTGCCTGACACCATAAAGTCAGAAAAACGCAATCCGTTTGAAGCCCTTGAGGCTTTGAAAAAAGATTTAAAGAACTAATTGTTATCCCTGCGAAAGCAGGGATCCAAGCAAGAAAGAAGTACCGAACAAAGCATGTAATTCCCGCGAAGGCGGGAATCCATGCACGAAACATGTAACACCTAAACAATAATTTACGGAAGCTAAAACAATGGCAGTACAGAAATCTCGCAAAACCCCATCACGACGTGGTATGCGACGTTCACACGACAGTTTAAAAGCCACGACTCTGTCTACTGATCCAACTACAGGTGAAACTCACCGTCGTCATCACATCACCGCTGATGGTTTTTACCGCGGTCAGCAAGTTGTTGCTGACACAGTTGAAGTCGAAGACGACGAAGACTAAATCAGACGAATCGGGAGATGGAAAGTAGGCTGCCTCCCGACCTCGCCACTTCCTCACTATAAATGCAATCTCCCCTAACGACAGTTGCGATCGACGCTATGAGTGGTGATCGTGGCACTGCAGTTATTGTTGATGCGGTTAGGCGTGTTTTAGAGCGCCGTGACAATGTGCATCTGTTGCTTGTCGGCGATGCTGATACCATTATGAAGCACATCGGCAGCAAGCCTTTGCCGGAAGGTCGATACACCATTGTTGAAGCTGATCAAGTAGTGACAATGGAAGACACCGCCGCGGTTGCCTTAAGAAACAAAAAAACGTCTTCAATGCGTATCGCCATCAACATGGTGAAAGAAGGGCGCGCATCGGCAGCCGTTAGTGCAGGCAACACTGGCGCGCTAATGGCCATCAGCCGGTTTGTATTAAAGACCGCTCCTGGTATCGACCGCCCTGCTATTTGCACAACTATCCCGGCCATTGATGGCCATACCCATATGCTTGACCTAGGCGCCAATATTGATTGCAGCGCCGAGCATCTTTATCAGTTTGCGTGCATGGGATCGATATTGGCAGAAGCTGTTGATGGTGTAAAAGCGCCACGCGTAGGCTTGCTTAATATCGGCTCGGAAGAAATAAAAGGCAACGAGCAAGTAAAGGATGCCGCTCAGCTACTAGGCCATAGTGAGCTTAACTACATTGGTTTTGTGGAAGGCAATGAGATCTATACTGATAAAGTCGATGTGGTGGTGTGTGATGGTTTTGTTGGCAACATTTCGCTTAAAACCAGCGAAGGTGTTGCACGCATGGTGTCGCATTATTTGAAAGAAGAATTCAAACGCAACCCACTTAATAAATTGATCGGCCTGTTTGCACTGCCGATATTAAAAGCGTTTCGTAACCGCATTGACCCGCGCCGCTACAACGGTGCGAGCTTGCTAGGTTTGCAAGGTGTGGTGATCAAAAGCCATGGCAGCGCAGATGCCTTAGCGTTTGCAAACGCCATCGAAATTGGCCTGTTGGCAGGTGATTCAGATGTGCCAACGATGATCGCATCACAGTTATCCACAGCTGAAACTGCGGCATAAGGATTAATCTTTTGGGTATGCTTGACAGCAGCCCTAAGGCATCCCACAATAGGGGCTTCGGTGCGGGAATAGCTCAGCTGGTAGAGCGCAACCTTGCCAAGGTTGAGGTCGCGAGTTCGAATCTCGTTTCCCGCTCCACTGAATTCTAGGCAATAGCCTAAATGTCCAAAAGCCCCGTTAGTGCGGGGTTTTTACGTTGTACCTCTGGATAGTTTTGGCGTAGTGGCTTCAAATCCGCTATTCTAATGTTTAAGAGTTAGCAGTGTGGCTTGCATGGCCCATCACTGTTGAAAGATTGGCTGAATGGCAGAGTGGCTATGCACCGGATTGCAAATCCGTTTACCTCGGTTCGACTCCGGGTTCAGCCTCCAACTTCCTGCCAACCATTGGCAGCGCAAGTGAGCTAAGTGAGCTAAGTGAAGTGAGTAAGAAATACCGTCGCTACGACGGAGCAGCAAAACACGCTGCAAGTCCCCCAAAGCCCGGGTGGCGAAATTGGTAGACGCAAGGGACTTAAAATCCCTCGGTAGCAATACCGTGCCGGTTCAAGTCCGGCCCCGGGCACCAATATAAGCTTTGCCATACAAACCCAAGTAGTGCCTCGCGATTTGGGCCGAACTGGTTCACACTTAACGCTTTTTTTTTGCCGATCATCAATCTCAAGCTTTGGGAGCTAAGTTTACAGTGGGCCCAGCCGCTCACTTAAGTTAAATGTAGCCTTTGTGACGGATTGATGAAGAATACGTATGGCCTTGCTCGGTCTTTAAAAAAACCTATCAAATTTGTAGCCTGCTTGCTAGCTATTGGCGTGTTGACGTCATGTGGCTCGGGATCTTCTCAATCTCCCGAGGAGGCGGCAGCTGCGCAAGCGCTTATTGATTCTGGAGATGTGATCCCTCAGTTGCAAGAAGCGTCGCGTCGCTTAAATATGGCATGGGGCGAGTATGGTGCTTTTTATGACGAAGCCGAAGCTGCAAGTGATGCTTATACGGGTATTTTAGAAGCTGCTGATATAGAAGCTGACACTATTGGTGGAGCGCTTACCGCGGGCATGTTGGGTATTCCATACGCAACGATATATCCTCGCGCTTACAATGAATATCGATTTGGGCTTGGAAGCCATCTGGGCATTATTACCGATCTTATCGAGCTACCGTACATTCACATGGCTCTATCAAGGCGCGAACAATCGCACATACGTGAAAGCAGCTGCCCAGCAGGTGGCAACATAAAATTGTACGCAGTAAAAAATAAACCGGCCCCAGGTAGTAGTCAATCTGACCCATCTGATTGGCAAAAAGCAGCGTTAGTGGTTGAATTGGATAAGTGCGCTATTGAGGCTGGAACGTTAGATGGTTTGATTAAAATTACGATGGATAAAACGCCGGGCAATGAACCGTCGACTACTTATGCGATGGAAGGGCTGGAAGCATGGTTTAGTGATGCTCGGGTACTGGCAACTGGCGTCATTAGTAAAACAGACAACTGCCAGAATAGCCCTACAATGCGAGCAGATTTAGTGTTATCAGTACACGGTTCTGACGAGCAAACCATGTACGACGATTTCGAATGGAAAACGCATGACGAGTCGGGTGCACTGTGCACAAACCAAGATAACTATCCATGGAATCAGTTCTCGGGATCGATCTACTTATCTGATGTTGGGATGTTTAAAGTATCCACTCACGGTGTTTTTCCTTTTAAACGGGATAATTCGTTCTTCTCTACCGACCTTGATAGAGATAATATTGGTGATGAAGGGGTGTTTCAGGAGTATGAGGGAGTGGTCGCTGTAGATGGCGCAGCTGATGGTCGTATAGAGTTGAAATACATAATGTCGGCGGTTACCGACGGTGGCTACTTTGCAGAAAAGCCACATATTGAAGCGAGTATAACGCCTAGCGGAACTGAAGAGACGCTGACCTACGGCGCGTCATCCCGTGCAATGAAAGAGGGTATTTGGCATGACTTAGGTGATACTGATTTTGATGGGTTACCCAATAGCTGGGAGGTCTTTCATGGTATGGATCCAGATGATCCACATGATGCCAAAGAGGAGCATAGATACTTCGAATTAACGTTGCTTGAAGTCTACGAGAATGACTTAAACCCGCTTGATTATACTTCGCATGCGCCGTCAACTGATGTTGGAATTGATGTAGCGATAGAGGAAGAGGTAGATGTAGACAATGGCAGCATGAGCCTTACAGCGCTTGTCTCAGGGTATTCATTGGAAAAACGATACCAGCCTTTGCTTAAACAATTCAATGCGACTGTGTCGGGTATGGCTGATTGGGATTATGACTTGATGCCTAAACTCTGTTCTGTTACGAACGAGCCCAAAACTGTTCGTTGTCAATATAGCTATGATTCGGCTAACGCGTCGGGAAGCCAGTTTAGTCCAATACGATTGCCGATACTTACTGACCAAGACGGCGAAGTTGAGGTCGCTGTAGCATTGGATGAGCTGGCACTGGATAGGGACGTTTCCAATAATATCGATAGCGACACCGCAACATACTACATCACGCCACCGGTGGATTTTGGTCTGAATGTAGCAACCCACGCAGTGGGTAACGTTGATGACATCAAAACGATTACAGCGACGATCACGCAATCGCGTTTAGCCGGGAAGTCTGGGCTTGAAGCCACTGCGGTGACGTCATCTGGGATCAGCATTGTAGAAGCGGAGCTAACATCGAGTGGGAGTCAAGCACTTATATCTCGCTGCATAATTGGAGCAACCATCGTATGCAACATCGATGATGTTTTGCCTGAGGAAGAACTACAGTTTGAAATAAGTTATCGACTAAATGATCAAAGCGATCAATCAATCGAATGGGCGATATCTAGCGAGATAGAGGATATCGATCAGCAAAACAATACAGAAACCACATACGTAAGTGCCGTGGAATCAACTGCTGCATTGCAACTACTTATTGATAGCGCAGAAGAGGGCGCGATTGTAGAGCTTCCACCTGGGCGGTTTGTCGGTACGCTTAATTTGTTCAGAAAACAGATCACTCTGCGTGGCGCAAGCGGTGACGAACCAACGATACTGGAAAGCTACGCCGATGATGAACCGATATTTAAATCAGGCCCAAAGTATTTTTTGATTCAAAATTTCACCTTACGTACTTCCGGTGGTTTAATAGTAGAAAATTTTGATGAAAACCTGACAATAAGCGATAGTGTAATCGAACCTACACAGGATGGTTCCCATAATGTGAGTGCCCTATTTAGCTCAGGTAGTTATCGGATAATGCGTAGTACGATTCGCGGCTTTGGAGTTGGTGATGGTAATACCTGCGGCTCGCTGTTTAATCAGTCTTATGTTTGGACAGGGTATGGAGTCTCGGTTTATCTAGAGCAAAATCTAATCGTAGATAATAACTGTGATCAGCTAATTTTATCTGATAGCGAGGGTTACGTTGCCTACTATCTTAATAACAACACGCTCATTAATAATCCGAATTTGTTAAGGATGGTAAGCACAGCAAGCGATAGTGCATTGTCATTTGTTAACAATATTATTGTCGGTACGGATGTGTTATTAGATATTCCAAATTCCGCTTATCTTGGCCAATTTAGCAGTTATATTGGGCTATTTAGTTCTCGTAACCTAATTTGGCAAAGTGAGCGGTCATCGTTGTTGACAAGCCAATTGCTAAACCGTTCTGGGATTGAACTTGACAAGCTCGATTTTAATATGGACCCAAAGTTTGTGGATCCAGATGATGGTGACTATCGTCTTCAATTCGGTTCGCCGATTATCGATCGAGGTACTGATCCCGCAGAGTATATTTGGACGTATAGCGATGTTATGTATGAAAATTACGCACCATCGGATGAAGACAAAATCAAGGCGCTCGATGGCCTGTCTGATGGTTACATCGTGTTCGATCTCGGCGCATTTGAGTATGACCCGACAAGCCAGTAATTGCATCAAAGTGTATTAGGTGTTGTGTGCTGAGATATCGCGTATAAACTAACTTAGAGTTGGTGGGCCATTGGGGCAGTCGATCAGGTAACCCCAACCACCGTTTTCGAGTTTCTTGGCGACTTCTGTTGATTGGCCCTCAGCGATAATAGCGCCATTGGGGGCCACAACTTTCCAATTGGCGCGTACAAGTGCTATGTCGCCAATGATGACTTCACTGAATACTTCGCTTTCAATTTTTGGTCGCAAGTCCAAGAACCCTTCAAACGCTGCGCGTGCTCCAGCGATGCCAACTCTTGGCGGCTGGTCGGGTGGAAAGAAAATCTGACACTCCGGGTGGAACATCGACGTGATGCCGTCGAGGTCTCCTGCTTGTAAATAGGCGCTGACGCAATCAGCAATTTCTCTGGGTTGATGGGCGATATGTTTAGCCATGTTTCTTCTCGATTGTTTTTATAGAATGTCGGAATGCAGCGTGTTACGCCAATAGGTGAGGCGCTTAAGTTGGCCCGTTGTTGTCCATGTCGAGAATCATTTTCCAAGCACCGTCTTCATCACGTTGGTAAACCAGCACTAAACGCCCCTCAGGTTTACGAACGTCGCCGGTATCTCGCATCTTCATGGTGCCGTAGAAGCGGCCAGACACGACAGCGACATCGCCGAAGAATTGCAGTACTTCGATGTCATACCCTGAGGTGATCTCAGCGGCTGCAATGCGAGGATTGTATTTGTCACGAATCCCTTGGCTGCCCACGGTGACCGGCTGGTTTTCGTTTACTGTCACTGTGTTTGGATGGCAAACGCTAACCATGGTTTCAATGTCGCCGGAATCTAATCCGGTGTTCCAAGTGTTAATTGCTGCTTCAATTTCTTCTCGTTCGGTCATGTGTTTTCTCTGATCAATATCGTGGGATTTGTAAGAAATATATGCCTCTGTTATTATTATGTAAACCCGCCTAATCACTAACACAGTGATCGGATATACGAACAATGAATCGCAGTAATTTTGGAGATATTCGAATTTTCGTTGAAGTTGCGCGAAGAGGCGGTTTCCGTGCAGCCGCTGACGTTTTAAATCTGGCGCCGGCTTCGATAAGTGAAGCCATCCAGCGCTTTGAGGAAAAGCTCGAAGCCAGACTGTTTCAAAGAACCACTCGAGCCGTAGTACTCACGCCCATTGGCGAATGGCTTTTTGAGCGAAGCCAATCAGCAGTGATTGATTTGGAAGAAGCGATCGGCGATCTCCATAATCAGAAAGGGCAGGTAGCAGGCACATTGCGATTATCCGCACCTTACAGCGCTGGCCCATTTTTTCTCGATGATCTGGTTGCGCGTTTTGCCGTCTCTCATCCTGAAGTGAATGTTGAGGTGATCTATGACGATACAAAAGTCGATCTGCTGAGGTCTGGCATCGACGCCGCCATTCGCTCAACTACTTTGTTAGGAGCAGACACCCATGCAGTGCCAGTAGGGCCAGAACTCGAAGTGACTATTGTTGCCGCACCGGACTATCTAAAAAGAAAAGGCGTGCCCAAGCGGCCGAACGATATTTTAAACCATGATGCAATTTGCTATGCATTCGATCACGGTAGGAATCTGGCACCTTGGGGTTTTAAAGGATCACAGGGACATTTTCTCGTGCAACCAAAACCAAGAATGGTAGCTAACGATATGCGCTCTCTTATTCTTTATGCACAACGCGGCCTAGGATTGGCCTATTTATATAGAGAAATCGCAGCCCCTTATATCAATAAAGATGACCTGATAGAAGTCTTAAGCAAACACGTGTCGCCATTACCGAGATACTCACTTAACTATATAAGCAAACGGCATATGACAAGCCGACTTCGGGCATTCATTGATATGGCGAAGGTTAACGAAAAATCTAAGTAGGTTGTTCGGATGAATCGAGCTTTGCAAGCTAAGTACAACGTCCCTAGCGACATATCCAAGTGCAAGCATCCACATTGGCGAAACCAGGCGATAAAGCATGGGTGAGATCTGATGGTTCATTTGAAGATTGGGTTGGTGAGGGTTGCGTAAAACCAGCTATTATTAGGTTATCAAAGCAGGCCGCTGAATCTGGTCGGCCCTATTTGCTGCGTGTTGCTCCGAACGGTCAATGGGAGCCAATGGATGGCTTGGCTGAGTTTGCATCCAGTTGTCTTGGACGAGGATCGGTATTGTTATTTGTTGAACCTTTGGGTGTGCAACCCACATTGTGTGTATTGGGTGGTTGCTGTGGTGGATAAGCTGACCGATGGCGCAATCGTTTCGCCAACGGACGCAGACACTATCGACACGGGTAACATAGCAGCCATTGTGTTAGCCGCCGGCATGTCGCAGCGGATGGGGGCCGAAAACAAGCTACTGCTTGAAATTGATGGTCAGTCGCTTTTACGACGATGCGTTATGACCATTAAAACTGCCGGTATTGGCGAAGTGGTGGTCGTGCTTGGGCATGAGAGCGAGAGAACGAAACTTCAGGTAGAAGCGCTAGGGGTTGAGTGTGTGACGAACTCAGAATATGAGTCCGGGCAAATGAGCTCGGTTCAGTGCGGCTTGAGTGCGTTGAGTGGGGTGAGTAAAGCAACACTAATTTGCTTATCTGATCAACCGATGATCGCGCCAAAGCACCTCTTGGAGCTCATACAAGCTTTCGACAATTTGCACCCTGATAAGCAAATCGTTGTGCCCACTTATAATGAACAGCGCGGTAATCCGGTCATGATCAGTGAGTCAGTTCGTCGTCAAGTTTTACAAAAAGCTGGGAGCCCTGGCTGCCGTAAATTTATAGACGATAACCCCGATCTTGTATGCTGGCTACCGGTAAAAGACTCAGCATTTACCACGGATATTGACACCCGCGAAGAATTTCAAGCTGTGCGCGATTACTATAAAAATAATGAAAATCAAGGATTCGACGAGAAAGGCTCTGTATAAACCCGGAAGTTATAAACGCGATTGCCGAGTGTCCATCAGTGTCATCTGCAAAGATAATTCGTACTAATCGATATTGACCTTATTTACCGCGTCGCGTCAAATACGACCTCTTACCAGTACCTATAAACCTGCTGTCAAACTAACCTAGCGTTAGTTGCGCCAATTCACAAATACTTAGGCATGAGGGGTTACTTGAAGCTTAGCATTACGACGGCCTGCCGAAAGCTTGCTTAGAGATTGGCTCAAACTTTTCAGATAAATACGTGCTCTCTCTATAGCTATTTTGTTAGTTCGGAGGATTTATCGATGACAGATCGTTACAAGGAGTTGATGGACAATATTCCTGGTGTATTTTTCCGCTGTGCTTGTGATGAGCATTGGACCATGCTCCACATGAGTTCTGGTGTTCAGGAGCTAACAAGCTACAGCGTCGAAGATATTGTCGGAAACAACAAACTATCTTTTGCTAGCCTGATCCATCCGGACGATACCATGTTGGTTGAAAAGAAGGTCCTGAGAGCTTTAGAGCTGCGTACTGCTTGGAATATAGAATATCGTCTTGCTAGAAAGGACGGTGCCTATACTTGGGTGTCCGAGCAAGGTGTAGGTGTTTATAACGAGTCTGGGCAACTACAGTTCCTAGACGGATTTGTAGTCGATGTTTCCAAACGCAAGTCAATAGAGAGTGCCTTGCGTCGCTCTGAAGAACGAGTTCGAGAGATGGCGTTTCATGACAGTGTCACCGGGTTGCCAAATCGAAACCTGATTCTCGAGCGTATTTCAGCTTATTACGACAGGCCAAGTACGGACATTGCCATTCTCTACATCGATCTTGACGGGTTTAAATCTGTTAATGATCAATACGGTCATGCTGTGGGTGATAAAACACTAGAAATCACCGGTAGTAGAATGTCGCAAGTTGTCCCGCAAAGTGACATTGTGGCCAGAATCGGTGGAGACGAATTTATGGTTCTTTGCTATACCGATGTGTCCGTTAGTTATTGCACTGTGCTTGCCCAAAGCATTATCGATGTCATATCACAACCTCTCATCGTACATGAGCATTCACTGAAAATCGGTGCAAGTATTGGTATTGGTTTTTCACTTACAGATGGTGTGTGTGTGAACTCCCTAATTGGCGAAGCAGATAAGGCCATGTTTCGCGCTAAGGCTAGAGGTAGCAATTTGATTGAGTTGAGTAGCGATGAACGCCTTGGCAAGGTCGCCTGAATAAGGCGCATGTAATAATTTCATGGTTTACATGTTACTTGTCTATTTTATAAGCTGAGGATGTTATATACCTTTTATTACCCAATTATTATGCCGCTACAATTATACCTAGGAGGTTAAATGATTTATGAAAGTAGTTTTTATATTGGGTAACGGATTCGATCTGAACTTAGGTTTAGATACTTCCTATGAGTCGTTCTTCGAATACTATAAATCGCAAGATTCATCGGGTAGCAATGATATAACCAGCTTTAAATCCATTGTTGATGCGAGCTACAAAAATTGGTCTGAATTTGAATCAGCGTTGGGCGATTACATGCAACATCTGAAGAGCCCAGAGCAGGTAAAAACGATATATTTTGATCTTTCTGAAAAATTGAAGGATTATCTGCTACTACAAGAAGAGAAGATAGTAGCTGAAAATTATAGTCGCGATACATTGGTCAAAGATCTATGTAATCCTACGAGATATCTTAATAACAAAGAAAATATAGATTTTGGCCGATGGAGTTCTAAGATATCTGAGGGCGAAAATACTGATATACATGTACTAACTTTTAATTACACGAGAACGCTTGAAATTATTGCCGATGACATCATCGACAAGGGCATTTCAAATAAGCCTAATTCGAAACAGAACATCTATCGGGGTGTTCACCACATTCACCAATCTCTTGCTGAAAACCCTATTTTAGGCGTTAACGACGTAGATGAAATCAACAATAAAAATCTCGCTCAATCACTTGATGTCAAAGAAATACTATCTAAACCTGCTCATAACCGCGCACTTGGTCATACAAACGATGAGGCATGCGATCGCATAATAAGAACAGCGAATCTAATTGTAGTATTCGGAAGTTCTTTAGGTACAACTGATAGGGTGTGGTGGGAAAAAATCGGCGCTAGAATTGACGAAAACCATAGATTGCTTATCGTGGCGCCCGGAAGCGAGGAAAGCGTCCAACAGCCGATTCTAAAATCCAGCGAAAAACGGGAGTTAATCGAACATTTTTTATCGGTTGCCTTCGATGGTCAAGATTCTAATGTTGTGTTTAGTAAAGCCAAATATATACACGTTGCTTTGACACGTGAACTATTTATGCTCAAAAACCCTGATTAACTTAAGGTGTTGCTTACAATTTTTTTGATAGGCTTCTGAACGGGAATAACCAGAGCATGGCTGCTGAATCTATAAATGCATGCAAAAAATGTCTTTTATAAAAAATACCATGGTAGAAGCTGAAAAGACTGAATACTCAATGGCTGATGACGCAGCTTATCTTGCACAACGCTTGTGTGAGTTCGATCGGCTGGAGAATCCTGTTTGGGTGTGGGACTTTGATAGCACTTGCATTCTTTGGTGTAACGATAGTGCGCTAACAGTATGGCAAGCTGATTCTAAAGAGCAATTAATGCGCCGTAACATGGGAAGCGACATGTCACCGTCTGTTTCTAAGCGATTAAATCAATATCAAACAGATTTTGGTAAAAACAAAACTGTGAAGTTTAGAGAAGTCTGGACCGTGTACCCCAACGGTAAACCAAAAACGCTAAATGTGGTTTATAGCGCTTTATGGCTTAGTAATGGCCGTTTGTGCATGCTCTGTGATAGCTCTGTTGAAAAGGCTATGGACGCAGATACCCTACGAAGTGCTGAAGCTTTGCTACATACATCGGTACAAATTTCATTGTTCTCATCTAGCGGTGTTCCGCTGTACAGAAATCCTGCTGCTCGAAACAATGCCTTAGGTGGCGATAACACACTTGAGGAGCATTTCGCCGATTCGGACCTTCTGCGTCAACTCAACGACCTGGAACAAGATGAGATAGAAGCCATCACTAGTGTCAATACCGTTAATGGAGTTGTATGGCACGATATCACCGCTCGGCGATGTTTGGATGCAGTATCAGGTGAGGCGGCCTGGTTGATCAGTGAGGTGGATGTATCCAGGTTGAAAGCCACAGAAGAGCGCGCTCAATTCTTTGCGGATCACGATATTTTAACCAAACTGCCCAACCGTAGCTATGTGTCTAACTATTTCCAGAAACAAATAGATGAGGTGTTAGATGAGGGTAAGTCTGGCTACCTGGTTTTTTTGGATTTGGATAATTTCAAATACGTCAACGATTCCTTAGGCCACGATGCAGGCGATCAACTTTTGGTGGAAGTGGCTAGCCGTTTAAAAAGCATTGCTAGCTCAGATAACTCAGTTGCGCGTCTTGGGGGCGATGAGTTTCTTTTGTTATTGTGCCCCACTGACAACGAAAATCAGTTTGAAGAAACTTTGCGTAACATACTAGGCGTTGTTTCCTTGCCTGTTATCCTTCATGGTCGCGAGCTGCAAGTGACGCCATCCGTTGGTGTGGCGTCGTTTCCCTATAATGGAACGAAAATAGCGGAACTCATGCGGCATGCTGATTTAGCTATGTATCACGCAAAAGAGACCGGAAAAAACGACTTTGCTTTCTTCTCGAAAGATCTTAGTGATGTTGTTGATTCAAAGATGAACCTAGTGTCTGAATTACGTTTTGCTTTAAAAAGCGGTCAGTTTGAGACGTATTATCAACCAAGAGTGTGCGTTGAGAGCAATTCAATTGTTGGTGCTGAGGCTTTGGCCAGGTGGAATCATCCCACCAGAGGAGTAGTGCTACCGGACACCTTTATTCCTGTGTGTGAAGAGTCAGGACTGATTGCAGAATTAGGTAAGTTAATCTTTACTCAGGCTGTTATCGCTCAGCGCATCTGGGCAGAGAAGGGGAACGACATTCGCGTGTCGGTGAATCTGTCGCCGCTTCAATTTAATGAAGAAAGTTTGGTTGATGATTTATTAAAGATAGTTGATCAGCACGGTGGGAATCCGAAAAAAATCGAACTAGAAATTACTGAATCGGTACTGATGGGGCATGACGAATGTACCATAGAAAAGTTACACCGGCTGGTGCAGTGTGGTTTCGAGATTGCTATCGATGACTTTGGTACCGGCTATTCTAGCCTTGCGTACTTGCACCGATACCCAATAAGTTGTCTCAAAATCGATAAGTCGTTCATTAATCAGATGGACAGTGCCAAGCCTATAATTGAGCTTATCGTTTCTATGGCGAAGCTGTTCAAACTATACATTGTGGCAGAAGGCGTTGAAACGCGTTATCAACTGGATTTGCTGCAAAGCTATGAGTGCGAAGAATATCAGGGGTATTTGTTCCATAAACCAGTCGTCTTCGATAGTTTTGTAACGCTGTTGAGTGGTAGTGCCGATAAAGCGGCCTAGCTGCGCCTACATAATCTGCACGGCCCATTGATACCTGATCCTATCGAACGTCGAGCATAGCCCATGAGTTTCAGTGGCACGTACGTGATTTTCAGCTTTGGAAAATCTATCGTTGTGATAATTCTCACACGCGAACTTGATTTGCCAATGAGTTGGTGTCGATGAAGGATTTTCTCTTTTTAGAATAGGCATAATCCCAACAATATAATGCTATTACTGAAAATTCGTTCGCAAATAGACCTTAGGATTAACGTTCCCTTGCTGGCCCATGGCTATTTGAGGAATGATCGGTTAGATTAGAAAGTGGAAACGTTTGGAAAGGGCTGGCTCACAGTCAGGGATTGGCTTGTGTTTGCGAAAAAGGATGCAGATTCAAAGGATACAGGTTGATGGATAAGGTGATGGTGGTTGAGAATCTTTTCTCGGAGCGCCAAATTGAAAGTCTGTTGTCCACTATTGACTCCACTAAGAGTCAAGAATCTCGGGTCGGCAACAGGGTAGATCCAGCTCAAAAAATTCGAGAAGACTATTTTTTCCCCAGCCATGATTGCGAGGAAATCGATTCAATATTTTTTAGTTCTTGTGATGAACTTATTCATTCGTTATTTGGCATCACAATAGAGTATCGAGAGCGCTGGAAAATTGGTTTCTACAGTGGTGAGAAACGCGGCCACTATATTCCTCATACTGACACCCAAGGTAAAATGGCTCATAGACAATTGAGCTGTGCTATTGCCTTGTCCCATCCGCATGAGTATGAAGGCGGCGAATTTATACTGCCAGAGTTAGATCGTCAGTTTCGGCTAAATAGAGGAAGCGCAATTATATTCGATTCCTCGTTGCTGCATGGTGTGTTGCCTGTTCGTTCTGGAGAACGTAGAACGCTACTAACGTTTATGTTTGATAAATCAAATGGTCACCAATCTGGCAAGGATTTAGCTGGATACAAAATTAAGGCTGCTCGAACGAGCTATCCTTCGGTAAATACGAATAATGGCGTAAAATATTTTGCCTTGCCCCCCGAAGGCGAAGAGCATCCAACGCGAGCTATGGAGCTAAGCGCAGAAACAATCCAGGACAATAGTAAGAATAGTTATCCGGGCAAAGAAAAAAGCGAGATCCTAAAATATTTAATCCCCCTAACTCCAGATAGTGGGCCTGGAAATCAAATGGTTTCGATCAAAGAAGCTCTGTTGATGGGCCACTACTTAAACAGAAAAGTAGTCTTGCCGGATATTTACCAACACTATACCGAGGGGCGAGATGTTTGGCGCTTTCTAGATATTTTCGAATATTCAGATGCATCGAGTGCAGTGACTTTTGAAGCGCCGGCTCAAAAGCCGGATCACATCTACGTAGCGCACCCAGCATATTTAGATAAACGATTAAAGTCGCAACAAAATGGAGCTGAGGATATTCCAGAAACTCTGCTTGCAAATCGAAAGTTCAGATCGAAAGCGGACTACGCTGAACTGCAACTGTGTGACGAGGAGGTTTTATGCGTTAAGCACCTCTTTAATAACACGATAATCTCGAACTGCGGCATAAATGGGTGTATGGACTGCGATCTGAATCCTAAATTCGAAAAAACCTATAGCAAGATTTGCAAAAACCTAGATTTTTCTAAAGAAATACGCAAACTTGGTGATGCTTTTATTGCTCGTTGTTTTAATGATAATTACATCGCTGTTCATATGCGTTATCCAGATGTTTTAGGCGGTAAAACATTTGAGCAGCATTCAAGGTTTAGCGAAGAAGAAATAAGCGAAGCAATTGATAATTTTGCGTACGCAAATGATGTGGAAGTGAGCAATGTATTTATCGCCACAAACAAACCGAAGCTGGCTCAGCAATCAGCATTGAAAAAATACCGGTTTTTAGAATCAACTCTTGACTATGTACATATTTCATTTCTGGAGCAATATATCTGCTGTAGATCTAAATACTTCTTATCATCTAATTTTAACGACTATTCGAAAATAGATAAGCCGCATCAACGAAGTACCTGGTCTTCTTTTGTGGTTGATTATCGACACTATAAAACCAATAACGATAGAGACTATGTATTGAGCACTGTCGTTAGCGAGTTTCGGAACAAAACTAAAGTTGCCCAATAGGCTATGTGCAGTAAAGACGAATCGAGAAGGAAATAATTAATGATCGTAAAAACCAAAAAGCTGTTCAAGATTGGTATTTTGAGTTCAGCGATAAGTCTTGTTTATGGTACATCTATAGCCGCAACGGACGATTCACTCGTAAAATTTTATCGGAGTGAGGATGGTGTTACCGCTAGGGAAATACCGTTTTCCAACGATAGCTCTATTGGACAGAAATTAACAACAAAAGATAATGAAGCTGGGCAGCTACTTTTAAGAGACGGATCGAGTATTACCTTTAGTCCAAACACGTCAGTACTTGTAACCAAGTATGAAGTCGTTGATGACCAGTTAGTGGCATTTGAGCTTGAGCTATTGTCTGGCGTTGTGAGGATCGATCTGTCTAAAAGGAATTCACCAATAGTTGTTCGTGCACAGGGAGAAGAGATAGCACTTGCAGAAGGAGCGGGCGTTGTTCAAGTAGAAGAAGATGGCGTATTAAACATTGGGTTAGTCCACGGTGGGCCAATGCGGATAAGTAGTGAAGGCCAAGTGTTTTCGCTGACTAGTGCG
>CALGND010000152.1 GCA_937958675.1 uncultured Granulosicoccaceae bacterium | reverse complement strand
CAGAGTCTGGGCCTTGCCCATTGTTCCCTGGCAACATAGTTGGCGGAAATTCATGGTGCAGCGCTTATGTACCTAGCGCTTAAAAAGCAATCACAACAACGATCTTAAAACACAAAATGTCATTCCTGCGAAAGCGGGAATGATGATCAAGGATTATACGGCACCACTTCTTGTCGAGCTTTAATCCAGTGATTGATCCCCTGCTTAACATTATAAACAGCGGTGTAACCTAAACGAGCATCCAGCAATTGTGCGATGTTTCGACTACGCACACCCACCGCACATATCAATACAAAGGGTTCATCAATGCTCACAAGCTTATCTAACTGAGCTAACCAAGCATTAGCGTCATACCGGCCATTTTTATCAAAAAAAGTGATCAAATGGCTGCCGTCAATGGTGCCGGTATTGGTCCATTCATCTACTCGGCGCACATCGATAACTGGAACACCTTCTTCTATCAGCTTTGCCAATGTAGCGTTGTCTATGTTAGTCACATCGGCAACTGCGTTGCTTATAACGCCAATAGACAACAAGGTGAAGAACGCTAGGATTGGTTTTTTTAATAATTGCATGGTTTTATCTCTATACACTACTTGCATAGACCAGCCATAAGGGCTGCGGTTCAATCAAGCACCTTTAATCATCGACCAAACCCACGTTACGCGCCCTTTCCTGCCACTTCTTTCGCGCGAGTGCCTGCATGTCTTCTGCGTTGTCAGACTCATCAACAATCTCTAAACCCAGCAATGTTTCCAGCACATCTTCCATTGTCACAATACCTGCCATGCCACCAAACTCATCAACAACCAACGCAATAAGTTCACGTTTTTCAGTAAAGTGATTAAACAAATCTGGTATCGGAAACTCCTCTTTAACAACGATGATTTCGCGGCGCAATGTGGACAACGCAACATCGCTTTGGTTTTTCTCATGCATATCAACCAAGCGCGTTAGCAGCTCATCTTTTAAAAAGTAACCCGTTACGTGATCCGGAGCGCCATCATAAATTGGAATGCGCGAAAACCGTAACTGCGGGTTTTGCTTGTGAAACTCAGCCACAGTAGTGCTGTCGCTAGCTGAAACCACAACAGTGCGTGGCGTCATGATGTCCTTGGCCAAGATCGTATCAAAGCGCAATAGGTTTTTCATGATGGTGGATTCACCTGGGTCGAGCACACCCTGGCTGGAACCTAATTCCGTCATCGCGGTGAAATCGGCACGACTCAAGACACTGGCGTCTTTGTCTTTTTTTAACGCCTTGGTAATGAGCTGACTTATGAATACCAGTGGCGCTAAAACCAGCATGATGAATTTAAGGCTACTAACGGTGAAACCGGATAGTTCTCGCCAGTAATTGGCACCAATGGTTTTTGGAATAATTTCAGACAACAGCAGTATTGCAAGTGTCATCACCACCGGCACAACTGCAGTTGAAATTATCGACGCTCCCCAAATTGCTGTAGCTTGAGCGCCGACGCCTATTGCACCAGCAGTGTGAGCAATCGTATTGAGAGTCAGAATGGCTGCAAGTGGCCGATCTATATTGGCCTTAAATTCTTGCAGTGTTTCGCCCATTTCGCCCCCTTCTTGCACCTTTGTTTGCACGAAGGATGGCGTTATGCTCAGCAAGGCCGCCTCCCAAATGGAGCATAGAAACGAGAATATGATGGAGACTAGGAAAAAAACTATCAACAATGTGTACATTAAGCAGCGCCCGTGTTTGCCATATCCTATATAGATGACTCTATATAGATGCTTCTAGGCTATTCTACGCGATTGCCTTATTCTCTTTTATCAAATTCGAACAAACGCCATGATACCCGCACACGACGATTTCTGGTTTCTACCACTCGGCGGCGTTGGCGAGATTGGCATGAACATGGCACTGTACGGCCACGACGAGCAGTGGCTGATGGTCGATTGTGGCGTCACATTTCGAGATCCTGACGGCACCAATCGCAGTGGATTTGACGTGCAATGTGCCGATCCCACATTCGCGATAGAGCAGCGAGACAAGCTCGTGGCGCTGGTACTCACACACGCTCATGAGGATCATATCGGCGCGGTAGCCCACCTATGGCCTCAATTACGCTGTCCGATCTACGCCAACGCCTTTACGGCAGCGGTGCTCAATCGCAAGCTAGCTGAAGCAGGCTTATTGGGCAAGGCACCCGTACATATCGTTGATCGACAAGAAAAACTCGATATTGGCGTGTTTTCACTGGAATGGGTGGCCCATACCCACTCGGTACCTAGCCCTACTGGCTTGGTGATTCATACAGCCGCGGGCAATGCTTTTCACACCGGCGACTGGAAGCTCGACCCCGCTCCGCAAATAGGTCATGACTACTCCGAAGCGCACTACAAACAGCTGGGCCAACAAGGGATTGATGTCATGGTCTGCGACTCTACCTGTGCAAACGTAGCAGGACGCAGTGCATCCGAAGGTGAAGTCTATAAAGGCTTGCTACAAACCATTAGCGAATGCGAAAGCCGCGTTGTGGTGGCCTGCTTTGGTAGCAACATCGCCAGGCTACATTCATTGGCTAGAATTGCAGCCCACACCAATCGAAATATGGGGCTACTGGGTCGATCCCTACGCAACAATTATTCGGCATCGGTCGAGTGTGGACTCTGGGAATTGGAAGGCAGTATTGTCGAATCAGAGCATCTGGCTTATTTACCGCCAGAAAACTTGCTGCTAGTGGCAACCGGCAGTCAGGCAGAACCGCGCACGGCGTTATTCCGATTGAGTCAAGGACGATTTCGAGACTTGTCACTTGAACCTGGGGACACGGTTATTTTGAGTTCACGCGCCATCCCAGGCAATGAAAAAGACATCGAGGGCATGATTACACGCCTTACCGACATGGGCGTGAAGGTCATAACGCCTTTGACCACCGATCGTACTATTCACGCCTCAGGACATCCCGCACGCGACGAATTAGGCGACTTATATCAATGGATCAAGCCCGATGTTCTGATACCCGTGCACGGTGAATCTGAGCATATGGATGCTCAAGCTGATTTTGCCAAAGAGATGGGGATAAATCGCCGATTGGTGGGCCAAAACGGCGACCTATTTACACTAGCCCCCAGCAAGAGTTTGCGCCGAGGTGTTGTTGCTACTGGCCGATGGGGGCATAACGGTAAAGCAATGGTAAAGATCTAACAGCGGCGTAGTTCGTACCCTACCCGCCGTAGTCGTTTCAAACACCAGCCTGTGCGCTCATCCAATTGCATCTTCTTGCGGACTCTGCAAGCCGCAGTATCAATACGTCGAGCATCCATGGATGGGGGTAAAGACCACACTGACGTCATGAGCTCTGAATTGACAACTACTCGATCTCTATTCGAAAACAGATAGTTTGCAAATTCATATTCCTTAGGACTGAGATTGAGCAGTTCACCTTTCAGCCAGACTTGTCGTTTTTCGAGATCAAACCTGAATGGGTCGACTTCCATCGTGCGCTGCTCAGGCTTTGAGTGCTGCCGCAATGCAGCGACTAAGCGCGCTTCAATGATTTTTTTTGATTCTGCAATGTCGAAAAAATGATGTGCACCCGCCTCGAGTGTGTTGACGACGTCTTGCTCTGTATAGCAATCGGACAATACCACGACACGTTGGTGGCGCCGCGTACGCGGTATGCCTGGTGCAGGCGTTTGGCTGGAACGTCGGTGGCACACTACCATTGCTCTGGCACTCACTGCGGATTGTTCCAGTTCGCTTGCGTTACGAAACGTACCTACTTGGTAACCTGCTCCATTGAGTAAATCGGTAATTAATTGACCATCTTCTTTTTTAGCTGCAAGGACAGCGATATCTTCATGCACAGCAGTACTCATACCCCACCTTCGGCGCAATAGCGCGCGTAATCAAATGCGAAAATTCATGATTGCGAAAGATGAACCGAACTAATGTCATCTGTATTGCCCGGTTGCTTTATTCGAGCTTCGCTGATTTGGTTTGAGTTGTTGCATTGTAAAATCCGTATTCATCTTGCTCCGTGAACAAACATTTCAGTCTTTTGTTCCGGTAGGTCGTCTTAACCGTGAATGAAAGTATACACAGAAGCGGTTTAAATAACCCCCCGTTTAACTGTGTTTTATACCAAACGGCGATAGTTTTGCTAAAGACACAATGCGGTAACCGCAATGAACAAATTTTTGGTAAAAATACTGCTCAATCAAAATATAGATGTGA
>CALGND010000151.1 GCA_937958675.1 uncultured Granulosicoccaceae bacterium | reverse complement strand
CCCGTAGTTGTACCCGTAGTTGTACCCGTAGTTGTACCCGTAGTTGTACCCGTAGTTGTACCCGTAGTTGTACCCGTAGTTGTACCCGTAGTTGTACCCGTAGTTGTACCCGTAGTTGTACCCGTAGTTGTACCCGTGGTTGTACCTGTGGTTGTACCTGTGGTTGTGCCCGTGGTCGTATCTGTTGTTGTACCCGTGGTGTTGTCAGAGATTCTAGTCTCAGTACTGCTACTACACCCGAGTATTAAAAATGTCGATGCTATTGCCACGTTCGCAGCGTATTTTCTAACAAACATAATTGGTTCTATTCCTTGACATTAACAAAGCTACTTACATTGTAAACGCCTGTTCATGTTAAACACACTTGCACGGCACTGAAGTACCCCGTGGCAAGTGTTTTAGGCCAAACACCTCACACTTCTTAACGTTATAGCTTGCTTACGAATGCAAACGTAATTCGGTTCACCGTACGTTTTGCAGCCGGCCCACAATCCAAGGTAAACGTTTTCTCTTAGCTTGATAATGATTAGCGCTAGATATCCTCCGGAGTCAGATCACCATTAATTACTTGCTGATAACGCGATATCCCACCATTGGGGCAGCTTCGAAACAATCGCATCTTCCATAGATATTGTTTCGGGCAAAGAGCGATGCTTTGTTCGATTGCAGAGTTCATGAGAGTTGCACTATGGATTTCATCGTCAGCTGGATAGCCTGCTATTGGGGGTAAAAACTGCACTTTGATCGTATCGGTTTTTGCATCGTAAAAACTATACATCGGCACCACCGCCGCACCGCTACGACGTACTAGTCGTGGGAGCATCGCCAGTGTGGCTTTTTGATGCTTAAAAAAGGGCGCGAATACTGATCCATCCGTACCTAAGTCTTCATCGCTCAAATAGACCATGACAGCACCGGCTGATACCTTTTTTAGTAGTGCTCGCAAGCCGTCACCGCGCGCATGCGGCTCTGTTCCAAAACGCCTACGCCCTCGCATGACCAAATATTCGAGCACTGGATTTTCAAAAGGTTTGTAAATACCTTCTAAGGGGTACAACGGTGCAAGCGCGCGTAGCCCCGAGTCTAGCGCTACGGTGTGGCTGGTTAACATGATGGCCTGCTGTCCAGATGCCTTAACCTGATCAATGTGATGCTTATCAATTATCAACGTTTTTACCGGCATCCGCTCAAGAACGCGCCACCAATAACGAGGCAATAAGAACGCGGTTTGAATCAGTGCGGTTAGGTGATCAACGTAGAACGCCTGCCGCTCGCTTTCGCTTAAATCTGGAAAACAAGCTTGCAAATTAATATTAAAAACGCGCTTGTTACTATTATTTAGTAAGCCAAAGAGTTTCGCAAATACTCGTGCTATTCCGTTGCGCATTACTGCAGGCAACACACTAAGCAGTGTTAAGCAACCCGCGGCTATCCAGCTTGGCCAGGTAGCTGGCTGCAGGGGAGCCGAAAACGATGGAGATTCAGCCATGGTTAATCGGTGTCGAGCTGCTTCAGAACACGCTTTCTGAATACGGTGATTTCTTTTTCTGTTTGTTTGTCGCCGTTTTTAGACGCCACCGCCATTCCTGCATCAAACGCAGCCAAAGCTTCGCTGTGCTGCTCTAGCGATGCGTGGCTTCGCCCTAGCATTTTCCAAGCAGCCGAATACTCTTCGTTGTGCTCTACAGCCTTTGCAAAATGCTCAACAGCAACCGTGTAATCCTTAGCAGTAAAATAGGCATTACCTAAGGTAAAACGTAGCATGTCGCCATCTTGGCCTGACGCAAGCATTTTTTCAAAGGTTTCAATTGGATTCATATGAGGATGCCTTTAATACGAAAAACGACTTTACAAAGCCTACTTGTCAAAAACTACTTTTTCCAAAATGCAGGGGTAAACAACACCAACAATGTGAAGATCTCGAGACGGCCAAACAACATAGCTATACTTAAGATACTAAATGCAAAATCACCAAGAGTGGAATAATTGGCCGCCACTGCACCTAGACCGGGGCCAAGATTGTTTAAACAGGCAACTACAGCTGAGAATGCGGTTTCTTGATCTTGCCCATCTGCCATGAGCAAGAGCATGAAGACCACCAGTAACGCAACATAGGCAGCAAAGAACCCCCAAACCACATCAATCACTTTATTAGACATTGGGCGCCCGCCCACCTTAACAACCATTTTTGCATTTGGATGAAGCAAGCGTTGCAGCTCTCGTTGCCCCTGTTTAAATAACAACAGAATGCGAATGACTTTCATGCCACCACCCGTTGAGCCTGCACACCCACCGATGAAACTCACAAACAGCAGAAGCACGGGGAGAAACCCTGGCCAGTTAAAATATTCAGCTGAGGTAAAGCCGGTGGTGGTGCCGATGGACACAACATGAAACAGGGAATCATGGAACGATGTCTTACCATCAGATGTATTAGTAAAATATAGGTAGGCCGTACTGATTATCGTAACGGTTAGCAACACCCCGATGTATACACGGAACTCTTCGTCGGCAAGGTAATGGCGCAAGCTACGGCCTTTAGCCACCATAAAATGCAGTGCAAAATTAACGCCGGAGATCACCATAAATACGACAGCAATCATCTCGATTTTTGTGCTGTCGTAGTAGCCAATGCTGGCATCGTGAGTAGAAAAACCACCAATTGCTACAGTTGAAAAACTATGCCCTATTGCATCGAACAAACTCATGCCCGCCAACGCGTACGCAATTGCACACGAAATAGTTAAGCCTAAATAGATGTACCACAGTGCTTTAGCTGTGCCCGCGATACGCGGCGTAAGCTTATCTTTACCTGGTCCCGATGACTCTGCCCGATAGAGCTGCATACCACCAATGCCAAGCATTGGCAAAATGGCCACTGCCAACACGATGATACCCATGCCACCCAGCCATTGCATTTGTTGACGATAAAACAAGATCGACTTAGGCAATAGATCGAGGCCAACAATTAACGTTGCACCCGTTGTTGTTAGGCCAGACATGGATTCAAAAATGGCGGCTGCAATTGATAAATCCAGTGGCGTATATAACAAAAATGGCAAGCCACCGAATATGCCTAGTACCGACCAAAACAACACGACTGTGACAAAACCATCACGCAAGCGGAGTTGCGCCTTTTCATTTCTAACCGGAAAATACAGTAAAAGCCCGGTGCTTAAAGTGGCGGCAAACGCGCCTAGAAACGGCCATGATGCTCCATCACGATAAATCAAACTCACCACAACTGGCGTCAACATGGTGAAGCTGAAAAACGCCAGCAACAAACCAAGCACCCGCTGCACAACTTTTAGTTGGATAGTCATAATCGTGAATGCTTAAACAAACGTCACATCAACTTGGAAGAGTTTTTCGACATCGTGAATCTGCTGCTTGTCGGTCACCAGCACGATAAGATGATCCTCTGCTTCAATAACAAGATCGTGATGCGCAATAAGCACATCATTGTTACGTACCACTACGCCAATAGTTGCGCTACCGGGCAAATCAATGTCACTGATGGCTCGCCCAACGAGAGGTGAGTTTTCACCATCATCATGCGCTACCCCTTCCAAGGCCTCGGCAGAACCCTTGCGTAATGAATGTACGGCAACCACATCACCGCGGCGTACGTGAGTCAACAAAGCACCAATTGTAATTTGCTGAGGCGAGATTGCGACGTCAATGATATCTCGCTCGACCAGATCAACGTAAGCTGGTCGATTGATGAGCGACATTATTTTGTGTGCACCCATGCGCTTTGCCAGCATCGCAGATAATATATTAGCTTCGTCATCGTTGGTTAAAGCACAAAATACATCCATGTCCTGGATGTTTTCGTCAATCAGCATATCTTGATTGGCCGCATCGCCATGCAACACCATTGCACTACTTAGGGTTTCAGCAAGATATTCGGCTCGATCTTCACGCGCTTCGATAATTTTTACGTTATAAAAACGTTCAAGCTTGCGCGCCAGTGACAATCCGATATTGCCACCACCCGCGATCATAATGCGCTTAGATGATTTTTGTGCATGATGAAACTGCTCCATCACCAAACCCGTGTGTTTACGTTCACCGATAAAAAAGATAATGTCTTCAGCTTTAACAATAGAGTCACCGTCGGGCAGGATAATCTCATCCCCTCTATACATAGCAGACACTCGTGTATCAATGCCATCTGTTAGCTTGTTTAATGTTGCAATCGCTTGCCCTGCCATCGGCGCACCATCTTGTACCTCTACCCCCACCAATCGAACACGACCTTCAGCAAAATCCACAACTTGAATTGCCCCAGGGTGCTCTATCACTCGCTGAATATGATCCGTAACCAATTGCTCAGGACTAATCAAAACGTCGATAGGGATATGCTTGTTTGTAAACAAACCTTTTTCTTTGGTGTACTCCTGAGAACGTATGCGAGCAATCTTCGCTGGCGTTCTAAACAAAGTATAAGCAATCTGAATTGCCACAATATTAGTTTCGTCAGAGTTGGTGGCAGAGATAATCATGTCGGCATCTTCAGCACCTGCGCGGCGTAACACCTCAGGGTGCGCTGCATGGCCACGCACTGCGCGTAAGTCCATGCGGTTCTGTAAATCATTGAGCACGTCGGCGTCGGTATCAACAACGGTGACATCGTTGTCTTCGGACGCCAAGCTCTGCGCCACGGTCGACCCAACCTGCCCTGCACCTAACACTATTATTTTCATTAGTAGTTACTCGCGTACTTTGTCCAGATCAATATCCAAGCTACGAAGCTTGCGGTACAAATGTGTACGCTCCATTCCAACATGTTTGGCTAAGTCGCCAATGTTACCCTGCGCTTCCTGCAAACAGTAAATCAAGTAATTTCGCTCAAAGTCTGCACGCGCTTCACGTAGTGGCAATTCATGACGCAGCGGCATAGTAGCTCCGCTGCCACCGACCAAACCAAGCGCTTTATCAACCTCGACCCTCTCGACTTCCGTAGGACCACCATGCAGCAAGATACGCTGCACAAGATTCTTCATTTCAAGCAAGTTACCTGGCCAATCCAAGTTTCGCAGGCGATTTTGCGCGGCGACCGTAAAGTGTCTATAAGGCAAGCTCTCTACCTCTACATGCCAATTCACAAAACCTTCGAGCAACATCGGCACATCTTCTGGGTGTTCCCTTAATGGTTTGATAAAGAGTGAGGAGGAGGAGACCAAATGTGCAAGCGTTGCGTCCAATAACCCTTGTTTGACACTATTACCCAGCTCACTGCGCGAAGACGCCATTAATCTACAACGAAACGATACTCGCACGGTACCGCCAACACGGCTAAAGCCTTGTTGCTCTATAGCTTGACGCAAGCACTGCTGGGCCGCTGCAGGCATCTGTTCAATATCAGTTAAAAACAAAGTGCCGTTTGCGGCGGATTCAAGATACCCCATGCTAACTGAGCCATTGGTTTCTTCACCAAAAAGCTCTCGATGCGGATTAGTTGCAGATAGTGTGTCGCAACGTAGTTGAACGAATGCTCCATTGATTGACGGGTTTCTGTCATGAGCATATTGAGCAAATAAAACACGACCACTACCCGGCTCACCAACGAGCAATAGGCTGGCTACGTTGTCGCTTTGTTGCTCCAACGCTTCTCTTAGCTCTTTAGCATAGTCCGTATCTCCAAGAAGCATAGGCAGACGTTGCACTGGTGGTGCACTCGAATTACTTTCGGCAACTGCATAGCCATCGCTTAACGCTTTTTCAACCGTCAATAATAGCTTAGCAAGGGACACGGGTTTTTCTATGAAGTCAACTGCACCAAGCCGAGTGGCTTCTACCGCCGTTTCGACGCTACCATGACCCGAAATCATAATTACTGGAAATTTCAACGCACCAGATGACTTCCATGACTTAAGCAAACTAATTCCGTCAATGTCAGGCATCCAAATATCAAGAAGAACCAAATCAGGCACTGACTCAGCTAAGAATTCCTTCGCTTCGCCGGCAGAGCCTGCTACCGCAACGGCGTACCCCTCATCTTCTAAAATTTCTTGCAATAGTGTTCGGATGTCGGGTTCATCGTCTACTACTAATACGGATCGATTATTCATGCTGCATCACCTCGGATTTGCAACGCACCTGAAAGCGGGATTTGCACAATTGCAACCGCTCCTCGATTGACTCGGTTTTTAACCGCGACTGTGCCGTTATGTTCTTCAACTATTTTTTTAACTATGGCCAAACCCAAACCCGTACCTTTGGTCTTTGAGGTAACGTAAGGTTCAAACAAGCGGTTTAGCATTTCTAGCGGAAAGCCTGGCCCTTGGTCCTTTACGCATATTTCCAACATTGCGCCGCGACTACTATGAACCACTCTAGTACCTAAGCTGACATAGCGTTCGCTTTGTTCTTGCTGAGCTTCTACTGCGTTCTTGATTAGGTTATGGAACAGCTGTCGCATTCGAGGTAAATCAACCGCTACAGGCGGTATTTCTTCGGCGAGGAATAATTCGAGATTCAGGCCTCGATTATTATCTCGATATAATTCGGCGACTTCTTGAAGCAACATATTCATGTCGGTTTCTTGCAGAGAAAGCTTCGGCGCTGAGGCGTATTCGGCAAATGCATTAACCATCGACTTAAGTGCATCTACTTGGTTTTCGATGGTTTGAGTTAAACGCGATAGCGTTTGTGCATCTTCCTCACTAACTTTAGCGCTAAACTTGTGTCGTAAACGCTCAGCCGATAATTGAATCGGGGTTAAGGGATTTTTTATCTCATGCGCTAAGCGCCGTGCAACTTCACTCCACGCCGCATCGCGTTGTGCACTGATGATTGTTGTCATATCATCAATAACGATTACCATGCCAGCAGGCTCCCCAGACACATCTAAAAGAGTTGCTCCGCGACAAAATAAATAGCGACGCCCACTTTGATCAACCACTTGCAATTCGTCCGACCAATCTTGCGCTTTGTAAGTCGTGAACTTTGGCTGAATTTGTTCGACAAACTGCGCGATTATCGGGTTAGCCAACTGTGAAGGCTCACCTAACATCGAATGCCCCTGCATGTGCGCAAGATCGGCTCCCAAAATATTAATAGCGGCTAGGTTGCTAGTACGCACGCAATGCTTGGCATCAAGCGTTAATACACCCGAGGAAATCTGCCCTAGCACCGCCTGTAAATAAGCACGCTGCCGTTCGACTTGTCGCTGGCTGGTATCCGCATTGTTGCGCGCTTGTTCTAGCTGTTGCGTCATGTAGTTAAACGACTTAACCAAATAACCCAGCTCATCGTTTTTACTGCGTTTGTATATTCGCGTGGCATAGTTGCCATCAGCAACAGCTCTAGTGCCTTCCACTAAATCATGAACCGGCATCATCATCCTGCGGGCCGCATAGAGCGCAAACCAAACAGCCATCATGACTGACAGCAACAATGCCAGTGATAAGGTCAACATCGAACTCAGTATTAGAGGTTTGCGTAAAAACACCAACTGACGATATTGCTGGTAACTTTGCTGGACGCTTTCTGCAAGAAAGGCCGAGCGAGACGCCACCGGAAACAGTGCTTGCAATACAGAGTTACCACCGGAAGCGGCTTCGGAGAACACGGGTGTAACCACCCTGATATTTAGCTCGCCATCTACGGCAGGATCAACACCAACATAGGGTATGCCCGATCGGGCGCGGGCAATCAAATCATCATCAGGGCGATTGGGCTGTACCGCGATATTGCCAAGTAATCCAGTGGAGGCAATGATTCGATTATTAGGGCCAATTAACGTCATCTCCAAGGCGTCGGTTTCAGCACTTAACGAATTAAGCGCAACAACGGCAACTGAATCGTTAATACCAACTAACTGCTGAGCCACCTTAAGCGTGTCTCGTTGCAGTGTACGCATTTGCAAACCTAGTGATTCACGACTGAGTTCTAAAGCGTCGTCTAGTGCACCTTCGATTTCAAGATCAAAATAACTATTGATATTGGCTCGTAAAAACCGAATAGAAAAACCATAGACAAGCGTTACAGGGACAAGTGCGAGCAGTATTGATAACACAACTAGCTTTACGGTAAGCCTCGAGCCAGCTACACGTTGCTTAAATTCTCGGATCAAACGCCAGCCATTCATAAGGATAACGACGGCAATAAACAACAATGCCAAACCATTGGCAAACAACAACCAATAGTAATAACGACCAAATTCATCCAAGCGCAAAGCCATGGTACCCAGCACCAGCAAAGATGCTACCAACACTAGGAACAACAAACCCATCAGCAGCGCACTGCTTAAAGTTTTAGTGTTTACCAATTTTTTATTGCTTAGTTGAGTAGCCACTGGTATTCCTTACTGGACAGTCGCCAAGTTGAGGTAAACACAGGTTGCAGCGGCAAAGGTAGCGCATTGCTATTAAGTTTGATGTGCAAGCTAGCTTGCTTTGCTTGCCTCAGGCTAGGCGCCTGCTCTGTTGTTACCGGCAGCATAATACCTCGCAGCTCGCCAAGCTCTTCGAGTGCTGGTAGTAAAGAACGAAAGTTACGGCTGACATCAGTATCAAGAGCCCGTACCCGGTAGTGTCGAGTTAGCTCATAGTATATAAGACTATACCGCCACTGAAACGTAGCCAAATTGGCGGCTGGCAGCCATCCTCGCGGTCGTTGTAGTTGCAATTCAACAATAAACTCTAACGGGACGCCGCTATTGAGCCCCGCGATGATCTCTCGCGGCAGCGATATTTCAGCATCAATGCTCAGCAGCCCCTTAGCATCTGCAAGCTCCACATTGGCAGAGTTGATAAAGATCTGCCCATCATCATCCTGCGCTATACCCAAAATTGACCAGCTAAGAATGGCCGGCAACAAGATAAAACGGCAGGCCCAATGAGCGTTCACGCGGTCTTTTCCAACAGCGCGTAGAAGAAGCCATCCATTGCATGCTGGCCCGGCATAATTTGCCGACCAATCTTGCGCGTCTCGCCCCAACTTTCATCGATCGCTCGATGCAGGGAACCATTTCCTTGTGCTAGAAACTCGGCTATCTGCTGCTCGTTTTCGCACTTTAAAATTGAGCATGTAGCGTACAGCAGAAACCCACCCGGCTTAAGTAAGGGCCAAAGGGCGGCTAGCAAGTTGCTCTGTTGCTTTACTAACGCCGCGATATCGGATTCGCGTCGCAATAGTTTAATGTCAGGATGGCGACGAATTACGCCAGTGCCACTACATGGCGCGTCTAACAAAATAGCATCGAACAATTTGCCGTCCCACCATTGAGAGGGTTCATTCGCATCGGCAACGACCAACTCTGCTGTACCGCTCAATTGCAATCGGTCGATGTTCTCTTGCACACGATCTAAACGTTCTTTATGTTTATCCAGAGCAACGATATGCTGCCAATGGTTTAGTTCAAGTGCGTGCAAAGTTTTACCACCGGGCGCTGCACAGGCATCTAACAAGCGCCCTGATGAGCGTTGCGCCAATATTGGCGCAGCCAATTGAGCGGCCCCGTCTTGCACGCTAACGCCACCCTGCGCAAAACCGGGTAAGCGTTCAACTGCTGTGGCTTGCGTGGCCATTAATGCTTGCACTGCGTGCTCACTAACAGACGAGGACATATCTTGCTTACTCATCTGTGCTTGATACTCATCCACTGAGGCATAGTGGGGGTTAACGCGCAAAGTCATGGGAGCTTGAGTGTTCGCAGCATCAACTATCGATGGCCATTGCTCAGGCCAATCTTCCTTAAGAAGCTCAAGCAACCACATTGGGTGAGACAGTGCGTCATATTCGTTTAAGCTCGCCTTCAATTTGTCTTGCTCACGCTGATAGGTTCGTAACACACCGTTGACCAAGCCCTTCGCCCATGGCTTGCCCAATTTGCTTGTGACCTTAACGGTGGTATCAACTGCAGCGTGATCAGCAATACGCATGTGCTCTAGCTGTAAAATGCCGAGCTGCATTAGGATCACTAGATCTTGATCTTTGTTTTTTAATGGCTTTTTTAATAGCGGCTCTAGCAAACCGTCTAGCTGATCCCTCCAGCGAGCATAACCATAGCAAAGCGCTTGCAATAAAGCTCTGTCGGCTTCGGCGACTTGCTGCTGCGCAGGGGGCATTAGCCGAGTGAGAGAACCACTGCCGTGCTCTAGCTGTACTAGTAACTCTACTGCCGCAGCGCGTACGTCTTTTCTAGTCGGTGCTCGTTTAGCAGAATGACCACCAGAACGACTCGGGGATCGGTTTTTGTTTGTGGAGTTAGCCAAGTACTTTATCCATCAGTTGCATACCTCGTGCGACATCAGCAGCCGCAGCGGGTTTTTTACCTGGCCGTTGTAACTCTAAGAGGCGTAATAGGCCTTCGCCAGTTGCAAGCAAAACTCCATCTGCGTTTATATCAATGACAGTGCCCGGCGCTGCGGTGATCGAAGATGCTAATGCTAGCGTTTTAGTATCTGTTGGTAGCTCACTACGCCATATTCGAAGCTGTTGATTATCAAACGTGGTTTGCGCAACTGGCCAAGGATTAAACGCCATTATTTGTTGATGCAATTGCACCGCGCTGTTATTAAAATCCAATAACGCTTCTGACTTTTTAAGCTTGTGCGCATAGTTCGCACCCGTCTCCAATTGAGGCGTCGCCACGATAGTACCGGCGATTAATTCGGATAAAGTTGTAAGCAAACCTTTAGCGCCTAATGTGGCAAGTTCGTCATGCAATTCGCCAGAAGTCATATTGCGAGCGATTGCAACTTCGCGTCGATGCAACACGGCGCCAGTGTCTAGCCCTGCGTCCATTTGCATGATGCAAATACCGGTTTGCTTATCACCTGCCAATACAGCACGGTGAATTGGCGCCGCCCCTCTCCAACGAGGCAATAAGGATGCATGAATATTAAGACAGCCTAAACGCGGAATCGACAAGACGGATTCGGGCAACAACAGACCGTATGCCACGACAACCATGACATCAACCTTGTAACCAGCCAGCTGCTCTTGCGCTGCCTTGTCCTTTAGGTGGTCGGGTTGCCATACCTCAACGCCAGCAGCCACTGCGGTTTGTTTGACCGCGCTGGCCTGAGGTTGCCGCCCTCTACCCGCCGGACGATCTGGCTGAGATAAAACAACAGCGACTTCATGATCGCTATCAAGCAGCGCTTGCAGCGCCACCGCTGCAAATTCAGGGGTACCAGCAAAAGCGATTCGCAATGGCCCCTTTGCTAATGGAGTGCCGCCGTTCATTAGCTGGACTCTGGGAAGCCGTCTCGAATAAATTTAAGCATTTTTTTGCGAATACGGTTTCGCTTCAATGGAGATAAATAATCAACAAACAATTTTCCGTCAAGGTGGTCTATCTCATGCTGAATACAGCATGCCAGTAGCCCGTCGGCATCCATCTCGTATGGCTCGCCATCACGATCTATCGCCGACACCCTAACTGATTCCGGTCGTTTTATTTTTTCATAGACCTCTGGAATAGATAAACAACCCTCTTGTGTCTCCGCCTCACCTTCAAATTCCAGAATTTTAGGGTTAATCAGCGTCAATGGACTGTCACACTCCTCGGAAACGTCAATAACGACGATGCGGCTGTGTACGCCAACTTGGGTAGCAGCCAGCCCAACGCCGGGGGCGTCGTACATGGTTTTGAGCATGTTATCGACAAAATCCACCGTTTTCCCGTCCACATTGGCTACAGGACTGGCTATTTTGCGTAATTGGGTATCTGGATAAATGAGTATATCAAGCACTGACAAGGTACAAATCTCGCATATTTTTCGTTATGCAGATTCTAACAGGCGTAAAGAGGCACCGCCCTTGCATATCAAGCTTTTGAAAGGTTCGCCGATTGATGGGGTGAACCGCACAAATACCGAGAATACGGAGATATCCTGAAGATGGCCACATTTTCTATCACTAACACTGGGCGCATACTGACCGCTGCAAGTCTGACTGTGCTGATAAGCGCATGCAGCTTGGGCAGCAACGCGCCCGTTCAAATCGTCCAAGAACCAGAAGCCAAGGTAGAACAGCGGTTTTTGAATGCCGAAGGCGAAACATCCTACACAGCTGTTGTGCCAAGAGCATCGCTAACAAACAGCCAGCTTGAAGCGGACGCGCCGAATAGTTATACGGTGGTTCGCGGCGATACACTGTGGGACATATCCGACCGTTTCTTAAAAGAACCTTGGCTATGGCCAACGATTTGGGAGTACAACCCTCAAATCGAGAACCCACACCTGATTTACCCCGGTGACGAGGTTGCCTTAGAATATGTGAACGGCCAACCCACATTGGTCATCACAAGAGACGGAGAACGCATTACAGGTAATGGTAATAACTTTTCTGGCAACAACGGAAATGGCAGTATCGGTGGACGCTCTGCCAACGCCACCCGCACCCGCTTGTCGCCGCGCATTCGTGAAGAGTCGCTTGACGATGCAATACCTACTATCCCTGCAGACGCAATACAGTCATTTTTGGTTCATCCTAAAGTACTTGACTCCCGCACGCTACGCAACGCACCTTATGTCGTTGGCAATTTTGATGGTCGCCTAACGAGTGCGGTTGGACATCAAATCTATGTACGTGGTGAGCTAGATCGAGAGTTTCCTAAATACGGCATCTATCGAAAAAGCAAGCAACTGCGAGATCCAGGCTCCAAAAAAGTACTCGGTCACGAGGTAATTTTTATCGGTGAAGCAAAGCTAATGCACACTGGTGATCCTTCAACCCTAGTGATCACACGCAACAAAATGGAGACTATTGCAGGCGATGTACTTCTACCAATAGACGCTAGCACAATGGCTCATACGTATATTCCACGTATGCCAGTACTCAACGGCGAAGCAAAAATCATCTCATTAGTCGATGCAATCAGCCAAAGTGGACGTAATCAAGTTGTCGTGATTAACTTAGGTACCAACTCTGGAATGCAGGTTGGTGACGTACTAGCGGTTGAAACTCGCGGCGGCTCATTTATCGATCCACGCGGTCGTGGTGGCTACGAGCGCATCAGGATGCCAAGCACCCGCACTGGGGTTGTGATGGTGTTTAAGTCCTTCGATGATGTAAGCTATGCGCTGGTTATGGAATCAAACCTGCCGGTTAAGTTGCACGATACGATAACTGGTATTTAACACCCGCATGCCATGGTGGCCGCGGGAACAACCGCGGTCACATTCATGGATGAATACAACTGCCACCTAAACGCGTGGCTCAGCTTTACCCTCACCCCTAAAATCAACGCGTCTGCCCGCAGACAGCTGTTTGAGCAATTTCCCAACCCTCACCTGCTTCTCGACGCCGTGTTAGCCGGTGCGCTTCCCAAAGCCATCGAAAAGCAACGCCAATCAGTGATCACCAGACAAGCGGTCGATCAAGCAAGGGAATGGCAATCAGCTGGCCCTAACCGGCATCTACTCACCTTGTCCGATAGCCGCTACCCAGCCCTACTAGCGTCAATAAGCTCACCTCCACCGGTGCTATACGTCAATGGCAATCTAGACGCCCTGGAGGCGCCTCATGTGGCAATGGTTGGTGCACGCAAGGCCTCTGCCCCAGCGCTTGATGTCGCCCGGGAGCTGGCTTCTGAGCTATCAGCGGCGGGTGTTACTGTGGTTAGCGGCATGGCGCTAGGAGTGGATGCAGCGGCGCACCAAGGCTGTTTGGACGTTAAAGGGCGAACAATCGCGGTTGCAGCAACACCTCCGGACGTGATTTATCCGCGGCGGCATCGAGCTCTAGCGCAAGCCATCATCGAAAACGGGGCAATCGTGACCGAATTTCCGCTAGGCACGCCGCTCAGGGCATTCTGCTTCCCTCAACGTAACCGTATTGTCAGTGGCCTGAGCTTAGGCACTATTGTCGTAGAAGCCGCCCTGCCCAGCGGCACGCTGTTAACGGCCAAACACGCGGCTGATCAAAACCGGGAGGTCATGGTCGTGCCAGGCTCAATCCGCAACCCGCTGAGCAAAGGTGGTCACTCTTTGATCAAAGATGGAGCCTTGTTAATTGAGTCCGCTAACGATGTTCTTCGAGGCTTGTCTTTACCGCTGTCACAACACCTTGCTGACGAAATACCAGCAACCAAACAGACAGAAACTATTATTAGCGACCCAGACGCGCTACTCTTATTGGAGCAATTGGGCTACGATTCCGCTTCGGCGGACATGCTTTCGAGTAAAACCGGCCTGTCAGCAACGCTTGTAACCCGGGCGTTAGGCAGGCTAGAACTGCAGGGTCTAGTCCATCGATCTGCCGGACGGTACAGCCGTTGCTAAGCAAGCCATATACGTTGGTTCGCATCGCGGACCATCAAAACAATTACGTGGATGCCCCTAACGGGCACTCACTTACGGATACTCACGCACTCAATGAGCAAGAACTTAATCATTGTGGAATCCCCTGCTAAGGGTAAGACCATCGAAAAATACCTTGGCAAGGATTACAAAGTATTAGCCTCTTATGGCCACGTTCGCGATCTGCTGCCAAAAGAAGGTGCAGTTGACCCAGACAACCAGTTCGCGATGAAGTACCAGATGATCGAGCGCAATGAAAAACGCGTTGCTGCCATCGTCAAAGCACTTAAAAAAGCCGACACCTTGCTCCTCGCAACGGATCCGGATCGCGAAGGAGAAGCAATCAGTTGGCACCTTGTTGAGCTCTTAAAAGAAGAAGGCCACCTGAAAGACAAAGAAGTAAAACGAGTGGTGTTCCATGAAATTACGAAAGGCGCTGTTCAAGAGGCAGTGGCCAATCCTAGAGAGCTAGGTATTGATCTGGTTAATGCTCAGCAAGCACGGCGTGCATTGGATTACTTAGTTGGTTTTAACTTGTCACCCCTACTCTGGCGAAAAATTGCTCGTGGTTTATCTGCAGGACGTGTGCAATCGCCTGCGCTGCGCATGATCTGCGAACGCGAAGATGAGATAGAAGCATTTGTACCGCAAGAGTACTGGAGTATTTTCGCTGAGCTTGAGAAAGACAAGCATGAATTTTCTGCACGCTTATCGCTGCTAAAAAGCGAAAAGGTAAAGCAGTTCACTGTTACTGATGGTGATACTGCAAATGACACAAAATCAATGCTGCTTAGTCACGCCAACGGCGTACTAGAGGCGGTTAAGGTCGAAAAGAAACAACGCAAAAGAAACCCTACTGCCCCGTTTACTACATCGACCATGCAACAAGAAGCTTCACGTAAACTTGGTTACGGCGCACAACGCGGAATGCGTATCGCGCAAGGCCTTTATGAAGGTATTGATATTGGTGGCGAGCAAACTGGTTTGATTACCTATATGCGTACCGACTCTATTACTCTGTCACAAGAGTGCTTGGACGAACTGCGAGAGTTAATTCCAAAACGTTACGGCAAGGACTACCTGCCAGAATCAATCAATGTCTATAAAAACAAATCAAAGAATGCACAGGAAGCCCACGAAGCGATTCGCCCTACTTCAGTTGAGCGCACACCTGAAGAGTTAAAGCCGTTCTTAACCGAAGATCAATACAAGCTCTACAATCTTATCTGGAAACGAACCGTTGCTAGCCAAATGATCCACGCAACTATCGACCAGGTGGGCGTTAACTTTCAATGCGGCGAAGGCAATCAATTTCGAGCTAACGGCTCCACTGTCACCTTTCCAGGATTTATGAAGGTGTACACAGAAGACGAAGACGATAAAAAGAACACAGAAGATGACAACAAAATGTTGCCTGAACTTAAAGAAGGCGACAAAGTACCGCTTAAAGATATTAAACTAAACCAGCACTTCACTGAGCCTCCACCGCGTTTTAGTGAAGCAAGCTTAGTCAAGACACTAGAAGAATACGGCATAGGTCGTCCATCAACCTATGCATCGATCATCTCCACTCTACAATCACGTGAATACGTTGAGATAGAGTCACGGCGCTTCTTCCCAACGGATACAGGCCGCGTTGTGGCAAAATTTCTATCAAATCACTTTGACAAATATGTCGATTACGACTTCACCGCTAACCTGGAAAACGACTTAGATGCTGTTTCTCGCGGTGAAATGGAATGGGTGCCACTACTTGATAAATTTTGGTCACCGTTCAAAGCTACAGTTGACGACAAACTGGAGAACGTCACCCGCGAAGAAGCCATTCAGGCACGCCAGCTTGGAATCGATAAAGAGTCTGGCAAACCCATGTCAGTTCGCGTAGGTCGCTACGGTGCCTTTGTGCAAATCGGCACTCGTGACGACGAAGAGAAACCCAAATTTGCAAGCTTGCGCCCCGGCCAACGCATGAACAACATCACCTTTGAAGAGGCTGTTCAGTTGTTTGATTTACCCCGTGATATGGGCGAAACAGAGGAAGGCGAAAAAGTTCGAGCTAATATTGGCCGCTTTGGCCCCTACATTCAATACGGCAAAAAGTACGTGTCGTTAAAGGAGGAAGATCCCTATACCGTCACCGCTGAGCGGGCGATGGAAATAGTTGCCGAGCATAAAATTGCAGAAGCCAACAAGCTGATCAAAACCTTTGAAGGCACTGACATCCAGATTCTTCATGGCCGTTGGGGGCCTTACATTACCGACGGTAATAAAAATGCCAAAATCCCTAAAGAACTAAAAGAGAAACCAGAAGAGATTGATCAGGCAACTTGTGAAAAGCTAATCGAAGAAGCGCCTGAAAAACGTGGCAGGGGTAAGAAGAAAGCCGCCGCTAAGAAGGAGGCGTCTAAAAAGACTGCCACCAAGAAAAAGGCTAAAAAGAAAGTAGCGAAGAAAAAGAAGAAGAAAGCGACTTCGAAAAAGAAAGCAACCGCCAAGAAGGCCGCCGCTAAAAAAACGGCAGCTAAGAAAGCGACTTCGAAAAAAACCGCCTCTAAAAAAGTAACAGCTGCGGCCAAAGAATAAACGCACCTTTTAGCTTGAGTACCAATCACTGCAATATTGAAACTGCCGCCGCCATCGTCAAAGATGGCGGCATTGTTGCCTACCCTACAGAAGCCGTTTACGGGCTTGGTTGCGACCCTACTAACCCTTTAGCTTTACAGCGTTTAATCGATTTAAAAAAACGTGCAAGCGACAAAGGCTTGATTCTGATTGCTAGCAATCAATCACAGCTTTCATCATTTATCCGAGCGCCTAACGATTCTATACAAGCGCTAATGAACGAGCATTGGCCGGGGCCGGTCACTCTGGTTGTTGAATCCAAACCTACCACCAACCCCCTACTCACAGGCGGTAGAACCACTTTAGCTGTGCGTGTGAGCGATCATCACGTAGTACGAGCTCTATGCGATGCATGCGGACATGCCTTGGTATCCACTAGCGCTAATATCAGTGGGCAATCAGCCTTAAGAACAAGCACCGATGTCATTTCAAAGCTAGGCAAAGAAATCGAAGCCGTCCTTGAGGGCGAGCTAGGCGGCTTAGCCAAACCCACTATGATCATTGAAGCCAGCAGTGGAAAAATTCTGCGCAGCTAGTGCCAATCCGCTGCTGCGCTACGCATAGGCTGAGCGCTAGCTTGGTGTAAACTGCACGCACTACACCGGGTAATTTTCATGAGCGCAGAAGTAAAAGATTTTCTAGAGCAATTTCAAACAACGTTATGCGATGCACTCAGCCAAGCTGATGGCAAAGCCAGTTTCGCTACAGATGTCTGGCAACGCGAACAAGGCGGAGGCGGTATCACTCGCACCTTAGTTGATGGAGATGTATTTGAAAAAGCGGGCGTCGGATTTTCGGAAGTTTTTGGCGATAAGTTACCGCCTTCTGCCACAGCTAAACGCCCCGAGCTAGCAGGAAGGCAGTGGCGCGCAATGGGCGTATCACTCGTGGTGCACCCGCTTAATCCGCATGTTCCTATCAGTCATGCCAACGTACGCTTTTTTAATGCATCAAAACCAGATGAAGAACCGCTTTGGTGGTTTGGCGGCGGTTTCGATTTAACGCCTTGCTATGGATACGAGGAAGATTGTATTCATTGGCACCAAACTGCAAAGGATGCTTGCACGCCTTTTGGTGACAACCTTTACCAAGAATTAAAACAAGAGTGCGACAATTACTTCTACCTAAAACATCGAAATGAGACACGCGGCATCGGTGGCTTGTTTTTTGATGACTACACAGTTGGCGGTTTTGAGCCAGCATTTGCTTTTATGCAAAGCGTTGCAAATCACTACCTAAAAGCCTATTTGCCCATCGTTGAAAAACGCAAAAACACACCTTTCACCGATCAGCAAAAAAGCTTTCAATGCTACCGACGCGGCCGTTATGTAGAATTCAACCTAGTTTACGATCGCGGCACACTGTTTGGCCTGCAATCCGGCGGTCGAACAGAGTCAATATTAATGTCTATGCCTCCCGAAGCGCACTGGCAGTACGGTTTCGATGCCATTGAAGGAAGTGACGAGGCACTACTCGCGACGCGCTATCTGCAACCACAAGACTGGCTGGGTTGACCGTCATCCAAGCGTGCGCAGACTTTACAACTGAACAAACAGCAAACCAAATCCAGCGTTGTAAAATGCGTGCAATAAAATCGGCGGGATGACGCTATCGTACCGTTCTCTTGCCCAGCCAAATACAAGAGATGGGATAAAAACTAGACTCGCCCATAGCGGGGTTTGGTAAATCAGATGTGCTGCAGCAAATGCTAATGATGTAACAATATTAGCAGCACTAACATTGGCAGCACCAATACCAAATTTTCGTTTACGAAAAAATTCACGTTCCAATAAGAAGGTTTGTAAACCACCGCGAAATACAATCTCCTCAAGCAACGGGCTTAGCAAGGCAATCTTTAAAAACATCTCCCAAGAAATACTCGACGTACCCACCCCGTTGCCTGTTACATAAAGCAAACACCACACGATTGGGCCTGCCAAAACGGCAAGCCAAAATCTAGGGTCTGCCCAGAATGCTTTATTGGGCAGGCAGGTGTTCAATGACCTCAATACGATTGTTAGCGAGACGGCCTCGAGCTGTAGCGTTGTCGTAGATCGGACGAGTGCCACCAAACGAGCGTAGTACTAATCTATTTGCCCTTACACCTTGGCCGATCAAATAAGTACCCACGGTACGCAGGCGAGCACGTGTGAGTATAGATTGCGAACGCACATCACCACGTGAGTCAGTATGAGCAAGTAATTCAATACGAGCCACTGGATAACGTTTAAGCAAGTTAGCTAGATAGTCCAGCTGCTCTGTTGCGTTCTGATCAAGCTCGCTAGTGCCGTCTATAAACTGCACCCCACTCAACACACCATCAAACAATGGACAGCCGAATTCGCCAACGGGGTAACCAACAGTCGATGATGGGCAGGAGTCAGCCGCATCTAATACGCCATCGTTATCGCCATCATTGTTGCTATCGTTATTGGCTGGCTCAATAGGTACTGGTACAACGGGTACAGGTACAACAGGCGCTGACTCTGTCACAGGCGCCTCTGTCACGCCCGGCGAAGGTAGCTCAGGTTTGGGCAACGGCAATGCGGGTCCGGCGACTTCTGGCACAGGTATGTTGGGTGGCGGTCTGGACTGAGCGCGCCTACCACCGAATCGTGTAATCAATGACAGTTGTGCACTGGCGATGTCTTGATCGTGATAATACGCTTCAGCTCTGATAGCAATGTTTCGAGTCAGATAAAATTCCGCACCACCGCCTACGCCAAAATAGATATCTTGATTGTTACCAAGCAAGACTGTGGTATCACGATCCGCAAAACCTAAACCAAAGCGTCCGAACAAAGCAGCGCCGAGAGTACCGGGACGAAGCTGCTTATCACGCGTGTCATAAAAACGATAAAGCACGGATGCATCAGCAGCAGAATATGCGACGGTTTGGCCATCAGTTAGCTCCGCTTCACCTAAATCAAGCACCTGCAGTTGGACACTTGATCGTTCGTTGATGTCACGGCCCAGAGTGAACCCTCCTAGCGTCCCTTGATTATTATCTACATTCAAGCCAGGGACATCAGGATTAGGCTCGAGGATGGATACACCGCCACCAATCCCAAAATACCATTGGTTGTCGAGGGACCAAGCACTGCTGGTCATGACCAACAAAGACAGGCCAATTAGGCGTGTAATTAACGTACGGCTTTTTATCACTTCGGCTTTCCCGTATTTTTTAGGCATGCGCAGCGTCAACACGATGGCATGGCTACAGGTATTGCTTAAGCATAGTTGTTTTTTGCTCTGGAGGGAATCTTGGTTTACTCAGCGAGCCATTTTGCTACGTCGTGAGCACAGTAAGTCAGAACTGCGTCACACCCAGCCCGCCTAAACGCCATCATCGATTCCATGACCACCTGCTTTTCATCTATCCAGCCGTTGGCTGCCGCGGCTTTGATCATCGCGTATTCGCCACTCACATGGTAGGCACTAGTGGGCACAGCAAATTGCTGTTTGGCCCGACGTACAATATCAAGGTAAGGTAATCCAGGTTTCACCATAATCATGTCAGCGCCTTCTTGCAGATCCAACGCTATCTCACGCATCGCCTCATCACTATTGGCAGGATCAATTTGATAACTAAATTTGTTAGCACTGCCCAGGGCTGCAGACGCACCCACCGCATCGCGAAATGGGCCATAAAAACTAGACGCATATTTGGCAGCGTAACTTAGAATTTTGCTATGCGTTAAACCTTGCGCTTCAAATGCTGCACGTATCTGCCCGACCCTACCATCCATCATGTCAGATGGCCCGACCATATCAGCACCCGCTTCCGCGTGACACAAAGCTTGTTTGACCAATACCTCAACGGTTTCATCATTCATGATATATCCGCTGCTATCCATTAAACCGTCATGACCATGCGGCGAATAGGGATCAAGCGCGACATCAGTGATCACACCTAATTCGGGCAGAGCTTCTTTGAGTGTCGATATTGCGCGAGGCGCTAAACCTTTAGGGTCATAGGCACCCGCACAATCATCAGTCTTTGCGGAATCGTCGGTTACCGGAAACAACACTACAGCCGGCACACCGAGCTTGTGGATGAGTTCGGCTTCTCTTACCAACTGATCAACACTCAAGCGTTCAATGCCCGGCATTGATGGAACCGGCACTCGTTTATTGTGACCTTCTATTACAAAGTAAGGTTGGATCAGCATCGCAGTGCTGACGTCGTTCTCTTGCATCAACCGCCGACTGAAGTCGTCACGGCGCATACGTCGTGGGCGACTTGCTGGATAGGCCGCTGACAACCCAAATAGTGCTTTATCAGTCACGATTCACCTTAATAATCTTTATTTGTCAATGAGTTAGGCCCTAAATTGACCTCAAATGGAAGCATACTGTGGCGCACACCAGCAGGCACTGGTAACATCAAAGCCTCACAACTATGCGTATTCACGCACTGATCCAACCGCCCAATGAACCTCAATTTTAAAATCGCGTCGATCATCTCAGTGCTCGCCATCTTACTATGGTTTGTCTTTTACACTTACATCAGCACGTCAGGCTCCCCGAAACCAGATTCATCGGGAGCCATCTTTAACCCCCAGGATCACACCGCAGCTGGGTTCGCAGCGTATGAAGACCTCAAAGCCCTAGAACAGGCTGAGAAAAAAGCACAAGCAAAAAAAACAAAGGAAAAGAAAAGCGCAGAGTCAAACACACAACAAGGAGCTTCCGCCGTTAGCTCAATGCAGTCTACGCAGCTAACCGCGAGCGACTACTCGACACAACAAGAACCACAGCTGTCAACACTAGAACGGCTAAAACTGGAGCAAGCTTCTGTAGCCGAACAATTACGGCAATTAAAGGAGGCGCAGGTCCAAGAATCGCAGGTTCAGGCTACACAGACTCAGGCAGCACAGACTCAGGCAGCACAGATTCAAGCTACACAGATTCAAGCTACACAGATTCAAGCTACGCAGATTCAAGCTACACAGATTCAAGCTACACAGATTCAAGCTACACAGACTCAAGCTACGCAGACTCAAGCTACACAGACTCAAGCTACACAGACTCAAGCTACGCAGACTCAAGCTACGCAGACTCAAGCAACGCAGACTCAAGCAACGCAGACTCAAGCTACACAGACTCAAGCTACGCAGACTCAAGCTACGCAGACTCAAGCTACACAGACTCAGCTGGCACAAAATCAAGCAATACAGCAAGCCACACAGGTGCAGCAATCCCAGCTCAGCGATCCCACTCCGATATCTGAGAATGTTCAAGCAATCGAAGCAATACTGTCGGTGGAGAATTCGGTCAACTGCCAAGACAACTACGTTGCAGCTGTGTTTTTTAGAAAAAATTCAACCTCGATGAGAGGCAAGAGCTTACTTGGCCTGGATATGCTGATAGAAGAACACAGAAAATGCCTCAATTCAGTTTTCTTGGTTAAAAGCACATTCAGCGACGAGTCGACGTATATGTTAGATCAACGTCGGCGTGACGAAGTAAAATACTACTTGCTACAAAGACGCGTTGAAAAAGCCGCCATCAACCTAGATCAATAGTTAAATTAATAATAATGAGTAATCGTTACACTGTTTTTGGCCAACCGATAGCACACAGTAAATCGCCAAGCATACATAGCATGTTTGGCGAACTAACAGGCCGCAGCATAAACTACACTCGCACTGAATCCACGCCAACACACTTTGCGCAGACTCTTGACGAATGGCAACAAGCAGGCGGCAAGGGTTGCAACGTTACCCTGCCCTTCAAAGAAACAGCCGCACAATTGTGCGACCACCTGGATCAAAGCGCAAAAGATGCACAGGCCGTTAATACCATTCACTTCCAAGATGGTAAACGCTATGGATACAACACCGATGGCAGTGGCCTGTTGCGCGATTTAACAAGCAATCACAATTTTACGATAACAAATAAAAGAATCTTACTGTTAGGAGCCGGAGGCGCTGCACGTGGCACGCTCGGCCCCTTAATCGCGCAAGCCCCGCATAGCATTAACATCGCTAACCGCACTGTCGACAAGGCCATGGCGCTAGCCGCCTCGTTTCCTGGCACGCTATGCGACTTACTTGCAACGGGCTATTCAGACATTAACGATGAAGATCAGTTTGATCTTGTTATCAATGCCACCAGTTTGAGCTTACAAAAAGCGCTGCCACCACTGCCAACAAACCTATTTGCAGCCGGCGCTTTGAGCTATGACATGATGTATGGCACTGAAGACACCGTGTTTATGATTTGGAGCAGGCAGCATCATGCGGAACAAGTTTGCGATGGCTTAGGTATGCTAATAGAGCAAGCAGCGGATGCTTTTGAAATTTGGGAAGGTGTCAGACCAAACACAGAAACCGTATACACCTATATAAAATCGGAGCTTTCATGAATGCGATCACCTTGTCAAGATTACTTACGCTACTAGCTAGCATATTACTTAGCGGCCTAACTAGCGGCATGGCTTTAGCCGATCAAGCTCAAGCTCCTCTTAAAACGGTATCCATCAAAATCAATGACGCCACGCTCGAAACGGAGCTAGCAACAACATCAGAACAACGCTATATGGGCTTAAGTTTCCGAAGGAGCTTAGCTAACAACGCCGGAATGCTGTTTGTTTATTCTCGAGAACATAAGCTTGTTTTTACCATGCGTAATACTCTGCTACCTTTGTCCATCGCATTTATTGCAGATGACCTAACAATAAACGAAATACAACATATGAACGTTGGCCCAGGTCAATTGTTTCCGGCTGAGAAAGCCGCCCGTTACGCACTGGAAGTTAATCAAGGCTGGTTTGCTAAAAACAACATAAAGCCTGGTGATAAGCTCATCTTGCCGTAATTTTCCCTTAGGCAGTTTTGTAATAGATGAAAACATGAAACTAAATACTTTAGGTAACACCGACACACACGTTAGCGAACTCTGCCTAGGCAGCATGACATGGGGCACACAAAATACACCCGAGGAGGCTTTTTCACAAATCGATTATGCGATTGAACACGGTATTAACATAATCGATACTGCCGAGCTCTACCCAACTACACCGCTTTCTGCACAGACGCAAGGCGATACCGAATCAATCATTGGCCAATGGCTTTCTAACTCTGGCAAACGCGACAAGGTACTAATAGCCACCAAGGTAGCGGGCAACGGTCCAAAATGGATAGACGATGGCAAACCCATCACTGGTGAGAAAATTCGGAAGTCGTTAGAAAGCTCATTACAACGTCTAAAGAGCGATACAGTTGATCTCTACCAACTGCATTGGCCGAACCGTAAAACCTACCACTTCAGGCAGTCCTGGCACTTCGACCCGACAACACAAAATAAACAAGAAACCCAGGATGGCATGTACGAGATTTTAAGCACGCTAGCGGCATTAATAGCGGAAGGCAAAATTCGTCACGTTGGCTTATCCAATGAATCTTGCTGGGGCACAGCACAATATCTGCGATTAGCCGAAGAGCACAACTTACCCCGCATGGTAAGCATTCAAAACGAATACAGCTTGTTACACCGCCTATTCGATCTGGATCTTGCAGAACTTGCCCACAACGAAAGCATCGGCCTACTCGCCTTTTCACCATTGGCAGCTGGTATGTTAAGTGGCAAATACGAAAATGGCACTATACCCAAAGGCTCTCGACGCAGTATGCAAGATGACCTGACCGGGCGCTATAACGAACGAAGCATTAAAGCCTTGCACAAGTATTTAAGCATTGCCAAGGAACATGATTTAGATCCTGCACAAATGGCATTGGCGTTCTGCACCAGCAGACCGTTTATGACATCAACCATTATTGGCGCAACCAATATGGAACAGTTAGCAATTAATGTAGGAGCAGCCGAGATCACGCTTAGCGACGAGGTAATGAAAGCGATTGGCGAGGTGTATCGGGATTTGCCTAATACGATGTGATCAAGGCGTCAGTGTGATTCCCGCGAAGGCGTGTATCGTCTGCTCGAACATGGATCCCGGCCTTCGCCGGGATGACATTGAGTTTAGGATTGTACTAGTGCCGGAAATGCCTTACGCCAGTTAGCACCATGGCCATTCCATGCTCATTCGCAGCATCGATAACCTGCTGATCATTCTTTGAGCCACCTGGCTGAATAACCGCTGAGATACCAACTTCGGCAGCGTTA
>CALGND010000150.1 GCA_937958675.1 uncultured Granulosicoccaceae bacterium | reverse complement strand
CCTGCGTCGCTCGTTCAGGGCGCAGGACGGCATTGGCTATTCATGCTTAGCGCTATCCCCCAAGCAAGAAACCAGAGGACAAGCCAAGTCAAGAAAATTAGTATAAACACTCACGAAAACGAGTGCATCGATTATGATTACCCTTTACGATTATCTCCCCTCTCAAAACGCTTGGAAAGTTAGGCTACTACTCAATCAGCTAGAGCAAGAATACACTCAACAATTTATCAGTATATTTGAAGGTGAAGGTAGAACTGATGAGTATCGCGCTATCAACCCCACAGGCGCAGTGCCCGCAATTTCGTTACCCGACGGCAGCGTATTGGCTGAGTCCAACGCACTATTATTGTATCTAGCGCATGGCTCGCAGTTTTTACCAAGCAACCCTTTACATCAGGCACAAGTACAACAATGGTTATTTTTCGAATCTGACTATGTGCAATCAACAATAGCGACGCTGCGCCATTGGGTGATGACGGGCAAAGATAAAAATCGACCAACCGAAATATTAGAAGAAAAACATAATGGCTCACTTAAAATTCTCAGCGTATTGGATCATCACTTAAGTAATAATGAATTTTTAACATCAACTGGATATACCATCGCAGATATATCGGTATACGCCTACGTGCACTTGGCTAACGAGGCCGGTGTACCAATAGAGAATTTTGCGAACGTGCAGCGTTGGATAAGCTCAGTGAAAGCGCAACCTCGATATTTGGATAAGGTATACCCCTACTCCATTGATGAGCATTCATTTAAAGAATTATAGATAGGTCTTTACAACATAGAGGCTACCAAGCCTTCATGATGATGATACCGAGCGCTACAAACAGCGTTGCAAACACTCGTTGACGCCCGAAAGGCTCACGTAAAAATAGAGTACCGATTAGGGCTGCGAAGATGACGCTGGTTTCGCGCAACGAGGACACTATCGCCAAGGCACCCAAACTCATTGCGTATATCACTAAGCCATAGGCGGCATTCGAAGCAAAACCACCAAACACAATTTTTAGTTTGGAATCTTGCATATAGGTAAACCATGCTTTTCGCTGTGTTAGCAACAACCAGGTTCCGATTGGCACGACTTCCAGCATAAATAGCCAGATGATGTAGCTAGCAGGGTTACCTGCCAGCCTAACCCCCATCCCATCAATAACGGTATAGCAGCCGATCGATAATGATGTTGCCAATCCCCAAAGCAAAGCTGCTTTCGAAATTTTGCCAAAGTGTTTTCCAAGCAAGGTAATGCTCATCAAACCGAAACTGATAAAGAGAATGCCTAAAAACGTACTGCGTGTGAGCACCTCCCCAGCAAATATCATTGCACCAATGGCCACAAGGATTGGCGCCATACCTCGAAACAGAGGATAGACTTGAGAAAGATCCCCAGCCCTGTACGCCCGTGCCATAGTCATGTAGTACAGGCTATGAACCAGCACTGATGCCAGAATAAACGGCCAGCTTGCTCGATCAGGAATTGGCACAAACCACACCAACACCAAGCACACCACCGCGCCCACCAACTGGAAAGACCCAATCGTGAATTCAGGCACGCCGCCAGATTTAACGAGTGCATTCCAGCATGCGTGAAGCATCGCTGCCGACAACACCAGTACAACTAATAGAGTGCTCAATGCAGCGTGCTCAATTGAATTCCGTCATCAATCCACAATACGCCTCTATCCAAGGTGGCGTCAATGCCGATAAAATAATGCCTAACCCACTATCAACACCCCAATCGAACGGGCAACGAAGGATCAGAAGTCGTGGCAGAATTTATGATGTTAATGAAAGGCTCTGGCAAAGCTGAAGAATGGGCTGCTTATATAGACAAACTGATCCGTAGTGGAACATTCCGCGGTGGCAGTGAGCTAGCCAATGGCAGCTGCGTTAACAAAAATGTCGCCAATAGCGAATGTATGGTCACAGGCTTTATGCGATTTGAAGCAGATAATAAAAATCAAATACTGGCTTTACTGCCTGGCAATCCAGTTTATGAATCAGGTGGCTCCGTCGAAGTACTGGAACTAGTGATTAGCTGAGAGGGCAACCAATGGAAGTAAAGCGAATAGTCGTTAATCTAACTGCAACTGACCCTGCAGTGGCCAGTGAATTTTATCAAAGTATATTTGGGTTATCAGTGGCAATGGATCAGGGCTGGATACAAACCCTTAAGAGCGCTGCCAACATGCCAGTGCAAATTAGCATGGCGTCCGAAGGTGGCTCCGGCACTGAGTTACCTGCAGTATCCATTGAAGTGGATGATCTTGATGAGGTTTTAGCGCGGGTTAACAAGGCAGACATTGCCATCGAGTACGGGCCAGCGGTTGAGCCTTGGGGCATACGCCGATTTTATATTCGCGACCCGTACGGCCATCTACTTAATGTAACGCAGCACGTTTAGCCCAAGTGGATCTACCACGCTATAACAGCCAGACTAGAACAGTTCGTCAACGCCCTGCTTTTGTTGTTTAACAGTTTGTGTCTGGATCGTTGTGGTGCTGCCACCATTACCCGAGCTAACGACATTACTTGAACGCTCACGCTCTGGAGCATTGCCCTTCTCAAAAATCTCTAGCACGGTTCCATCACCTGAGGCCGCTTCACCTGTTCGTCGATCTATTCTCACCGACTCCACGCTATCAGGCGTCTCAAACTTATCCACAGGCACACCCTCTAGAGTGTTGGCTATGAAACTCGTCCACATCGGTAAGGCTGCAATACCACCCGCCTCACGACGCCCTAATGGGTCAAGGCCGTCTGAACCAATCCAGGCAGATGCAACCACTGTGCTGTGAAATCCTGTAAACCAAGCATCAAGCTGATTATTAGTGGTGCCGGTTTTGCCGCCAAGATCTCCTCGCTTGAGTTCCTCCCCTGCTCGACGGGCAGTGCCACGACTAACCACTTCACGCATCATACTACTCATGATAAAGGCGTTAGCTTCTCCTATCACTCTAGGTGCATTGATCACATCCAAGCGAGTATCAACCAACACACTTTCGACGCTCTCATCAGAAGTTTCAGGATTCTTTTGCGCCGTTTCTGCTTCTTCGTCAGTTGCGGCCATCTCCGCTTGTAGCGGATTGGCTTGAGCAGCATCGCAGCCATCGCAGAACACCACATCTGGCGCGGTGTAAAGCATATCGCCGCGCGGGTCCTCAATTCGATCGATAAAATGTGGCGTTACTCTGTATCCGCCATTAGCAAATACCGCAAATGCCGCACTCAGCTCGATTGGCGTAACCGCCGCACTGCCTAACGACAATGAGAGATCTTCTGGTAAATGCTCAGCCTTGAATCCAAAGCGTTGTGCATATTCGACGGCGTACTCGATACCTATTTCGCGCAACACTCGCACAGATACAAGATTCATTGACCTAACCAGCGCTTCACGCAGGCGTGTAGGGCCATAAAACTTACCACTGTAGTTCGTCGGGCGCCATTCGCCTTCAAGAGCATCGTCATGGAACACAACTGGAGCGTCGTTATAAATAGAAGCTGGTGTGTTACCAGCTTCTAGAGCTGCCGAATAAATAAATGGCTTGAACGTCGAACCCGGCTGACGGCGCGCCTGAGTGGCCCGATTAAATTTACTACGGTAGTAATCAAATCCTCCGACTAATGCTGTTATGGCACCGGTTGCAGGCTCAATTGCTACAAACGCGCCTTCTACACTCGGTTCTTGTACAAAACGTACAGTGCCGCCAGGTAGTTCCTGCAGTTGAATCACATCGCCGACAGCCAATACTTCTGTAACAGATGTGATTTCATCACCGCGGTCATCAACCGCTAGGTACTCGCGTGCCCATTCGATATCTTCAAACGGCAAAACAAATTCAGAGCCGCTTTCAACCACTACGGTCGCGTTTTGATCTTCCACTGCCACAACTGCCGCGGGCAACATCGCGCCATGAGTAGGAAATTCGTCAAGTTTTTCAGCCAATAGCTCAGGGTCAGCTAACACACTGGCTTCTAAAGTGGCCAACGGACCTCGATAGCCGTGTCGACGCTCATAATCAAATAATGCACCTCGAAGCGCTTGGTTAGCAGCTTTTTGGGAATCAGATTTTATTGTCGTATAGACATTAAAACCTGCAGTTGACCATTTGTCGCCAAATAGCTGCTCTACGCGAGAACGCACCATTTCACCAACATAATTTGCTTCAGCTTCAGGTTTTGAATAATGCAGCGATGCAACAGCAGGCAGCACAACCGTGGCGTTATAAGCACTTTGATCAATCATTTCCAGATCAAGCATACGGCCCAACACGTAGTTACGACGTTGCACAGCACGCTCTGGGTTAACGATAGGATTAAAACGCGATGGCGCTTTTGGCAACCCTGCCATCATTGATGCTTCCGCCAAATCAATATCGCTAATTTTTTTGCCGTAGTACACCTTAGATGCAGCTGCAAAACCGTATGAACGATTACCTAGGTAGATTTTATTAATGTACAGCTCAAGGATTTGATCCTTAGCAAGTTTTGATTCGATCCTGAATGATAAAAAGATTTCTTTGATCTTTCGGTTGTAGGTTTTTTCCCTACTCAAGAAAAAATTACGCGCAACCTGCATCGTGATCGTACTACCACCAGGGCCTTTTTTACCGGTTTTTGCAAGGTGAATAGCGGCACGCAGCAAACCTTGCCAAGCGACACCAGGGTGTGAGTAGAAGTGTTGATCTTCCGCCGCGATAATGGCGTTTTTAAGATTCTCTGGCACAGCCGAGATCAGCACCGGCTCGCGACGCTTTTCACCGTATTCGGTGATTAGATCTCCGTCAGCGGTGTAAATACGCAATGGCATCTGCAGTTGTACGTCGCTCAACGATTCTACGTCTGGCAATTCAGGCGCAATCGTGTGATAGAGATATCCGACACCAATTGCGACAAGTAAAACGCCAATAACCCCAGTTATGGCAAGCCATTTGAATAGCGTAAACACCCATCCGCGTTTTCGGCGGCTGGAATTTTGCTCAGACTGGGGCGTTGAGGACGCTAAGCGGCGATTTCGATCTGGGGAAATTGGCATAAAGAAGCCGTTGAATCGGTGATTTTGTACAAATTATATCAATTGCAGGCCCCAAAACGTGTTTCTTGCACGAGGTTTGCAAAGTGGACACAAACCGTCGGTTTTTTGCCACTAAAAGCCGACTTTGGGCAGTACACAGTACTGCAAATGTTGTCGTTATCACAATTTTAGGGAGATTGTTGCTCAAACCGGCCACCGGACGAAAAAAAACTCGACTGGCTCTAAGGAAACTCACGGTTTGGGCGCTAAACATGACATGGCACTCAAAATATCATCAAGAAACTCCGGCCTACTTGGTCTGGACATAACGGCAACGTCGGTAAAGCTACTCGAGCTAAAACCGACCAAGAAGGGTTATAAGGCGGTTAGTTATACCGTTGAGCCCCTACCTGCCAACGCGGTTAACGAGAAAAACTTGCAGGACGTGGAAGCGGTCGGCGATGCAATACGGCGTGCCGTAAAGCGTTCCGGCACGCGAACCAAGACCTGCGCGGTTGCGGTCCCCTCTGCAATGGTAATCACGAAAGTGATCCAGATGCAGGCGGATCTAAAACCCCACGAGATGGATGCTCAAATCCAACTTGAAGCCGATCAATACATCCCCTACCAACTTGAAGAGGTCAATCTCGACTTCCACGTAATGGGTGAATCTGAAGAAGCCAACGGCATGGTTGACGTGCTATTAGCAGCATCGCGAAGTGAGAACGTTGAAGATCGCACAGCTGCCTGTGAAATTGGTGGACTAGATGTGAAGATCGTCGACGTTGAGCCCTACACGATGGAAGGCGCTTTTCAATTAATTAAACATCAGGTACCTGATGAGGGCGAAGGTCAAACTATCGCTATTCTCGATGTCGGTGCCAGCATGACTAGTCTTTGTGTTCTTCGTGACCAAAGCTTGATCTACACGCGCGAGCAGCCATTCGGTGGTAAGCAGCTAACTGAAGAAATCATGCGCCGTTATGGTTTGTCTTACGAAGACGCTGGCCGTGTTAAGCGCGTTGGCGGCTTGCCGGACAACTACGAACCTGAAGTGCTTGGCCCGTTCCGCGACCTTATGGTGCAGCAGGCTAATCGCTTTTTGCAGTTCTTTTTCTCTGCAGACAAAAACGACTACGTTGATCAGATTGTATTAGCCGGTGGTTGCATAGGTATCCCTGGCGTTGCTGAACTGATCGAACAACGCATCGGTACACCTACCCTAATTGCCGACCCGTTTGGCGAGATGGCCATAAGTTCTGATATTCCCGCTCAGCGCCTTCGTGATGACGGCCCAGCAATGATGATTGCAAGCGGACTGGCTCTGCGAGGGACAGAATAATGAGCACCAAAATCAACTTACTGCCGTGGCGTGAAACCCACCGCGTTGAGACTAACAATAAGTTTTATGTCACCACTGCGATGTGCGTTGGCTTGGCTGCACTTATTGGTTTCGGAGGCTTTAAGTTCGCTGAAGACAAGGTTAACTTTCAAGACAAGCGGAATGCGCGTCTTAACACAGAGATTGCCCAGCTTCAGGAAGAGCTTGAAGAAATTCGCGAACTTGAGCAAACCAAAGACAACCTGCTAGCACGCATGGAAATTATCCAACAGCTACAGGGCCAGCGCCCACAGATTGTTCACACTTTCCACGAAGTGGCTAGCCGGATACCAGATGGCGTTTATCTAACATCACTAAAGCAAGTTGGCCAAAAGCAATTGGAAGTAGCAGGCAGAGCTGAATCAAACGCTCGTGTATCTGCACTGATGCGCCGTATGGATCGAAGCGATTTTTTCAAAAGTCCACGGCTTGAAGTTATTCAAGCTGACAAGGCTGACGGAATCAGCACATTCAAACTGAGCGTTATACAACACACGCCCAAGCAAGAAGGAGAAGCTGAAGATGGCCCTTACTGATACATTCGCTGAACTCAAAAACATTGATGGCGAAGATTTCAAACGGCTGGGCACCTCGCCTATCCTATTGCGAACAGGCTTAATAGCCGTTGCAATGATCGTCACTGTTGGTTTGATAGGTAATTTTGTTATCAAGCCTCAATATGACAAGCTGGCGATAGTTGAGCGTAAAGAGAATGACCTACGCATAAAGTTTGATCGAGAGCAGGCAAAAGCTGCAAACCGCACAGCTTACGTCGAGCAGCTTGAAGAAATGAAAAAGACGTTTAACGTCATGCTACGTCAACTGCCGAACAAAACTGATATCGAAAGCTTACTGGTTGATCTATCACAAACCAGTGTGGCTAGCGGTCTTGAAGTTAAATACTTCAAACCCGAAACGGAAGTTCCGCGCGAATTCTACGCCGAGTATCCAATCAAGATAAGCGTGACCGGACAGTACCATCAGTTTGGTCAGTTTATTAGCGGCTTGGCGGCCCTTCCGCGCATCGTGACCTTGAGCAATATCGATATTGCCGAGATCCGGGACCCCAACCAACAAGCAGCAAACACAAGCACGAAACTGAAAATGGACCTCATGGCCACTACTTATCGCTACATTGACGAGGACGAATAACCATGAAACGTTTAAATCCTCTACCACTGATAACACTGGCAGCTTTGCTGACTGGTTGCGGTGGAGACATGTCAGATCTTGAGCAGTTTATTGACGAGACTAAATCAAAGCACCACGGCAAGGTTGATCCACTGCCAGAGTTTCCTCCATACGAAACTTTTGAGTACGTGACATTGGATCTGCGTGATCCGTTCAGACCACAAACGGATCTGAATTCCTCGCCTGTCTCACAAGAAGAATATTCAGGACCCCGCCCTGAGGGAAACCGCAGGCGCGAAGTTTTGGAATCTTTTCCAGTCGATTCTCTAAAAATGGTCGGCTTATTGCAGCAGAAAACGCAAACTTGGGGCCTAGTTCGCGATCCAGAAGGAACAATTCATAGGGTGCAGCCAGGCAATTATGCAGGACAAAACCACGGCAAAATTGTCATGGTAAACGAAACCAAAATTGATATCGTCGAGTTAGTTCCCGACGGGCTCAGTGGCTGGGTAAATCGCGAAGCTCAGCTCGCGATGGCAGAAGATTAAAAACGGAGATTTCGGTGATAAAGCAACTAAGCGTCAATACGCAAAGACTCAGCCCAGCTGGCAGTCGTTCAAATTTTCTTCGTGCAGCAAGCCTGGTGTTACTAGCAGGTTTAGCTTTTGCGACACAACAGGTACAAGCGGCCGGTAACGCCCTGCTTGATATCAGTCATGTCACGTTGCCCGGCAACAAGCAACAGCTTGCACTTACACTCTCAGGCCCAGCAGATGAGCCTCGAGCATTCACTATTGACAACCCTGCGCGAATCGCGCTTGATTTGGCAGATACTTCAAACAAGCTTGATCAACGCAGCTTGCGCATCAGCGCAGGCCTACTGCAAAATGTTACTGCAGTGGAAGCTGGTGGTCGCACTCGCGTTGTTATCAACCTTGCGAGCATGACGCCTTACAGCACTGCTGTTCAGGGCAATAAATTGTTTGTGACGCTTGATTCAAACAGCGGTGGCGGCAGTGATCTATCTAACAACCAATCGATCCTAGCCAGCGCAGCAGACGCCGAAATGAAGGCTGAATTAAACGACAATGGTCACATGATCAATTCGATTGATTTCCGTCGCGGCCCTCTTGGTGAAGGTCGTATCTTGTTTGATCTTTCTAGCGCAGGTGTTATCACTGATATGCGTCAAGAAGGCGGACGAGTTATCGTTGAGTTTCCTGATACGCAACTAGCTGCAGCTTTGCAAAAGCGTTTAGATGTTATGGACTTCGGTACGCCGATTCGTTTCATTGACACCATCTCAAACAAGCGTGGCACACGAGTTATCATCCAACCTGCTACTCAAGAATTCGAGCAGCTAGCTTATCAATCGGACAATATGTTTACTGTCGAGCTCAAGCCAATGAGCAAAGAAGACATTGAAGAAAACCGTAAAGCTAAGTTTGGATACGTTGGTGAAAAGTTGTCACTTAACTTCCAAGATATCGAGGTTCGTTCAGTACTACAGCTTCTAGCTGACTTCACTGACCTGAACATCGTTGTATCTGATTCGGTTCAAGGCAAGCTAACTCTTCGTTTGAAGAACACTCCTTGGGATCAGGCACTTGATATCATTTTGCAAACAAAGGCCCTAGGCAAGCGCCAGGCAGGCAACGTTATTATGATCGCCCCTGCTGAAGAGATCGCTACTCGTGAGCGTATCGAGCTTGAAGGCATGAAGCAAAAAACTGAACTAGCACCGCTACGTACTGAGTTCTTCCAAGCTAACTACGCAAAAGCTGCTGAGCTTGCTGAGCTACTACAGTCCTCTACCGGTACTGGTGGTTTGCTATCAGAGCGTGGCTCGGTCACAGTTGATGCACGTACTAACACATTGCTTATCAATGACACTGCAGATCAACTAGCAGACATTCGTGCCCTAGTTCATCGCCTTGACGTACCAATTCGTCAGGTATTGATTGAGTCACGTATCGTAATCGCATCAGATGATTTCAATAAAGACATCGGTGTGCGTTGGGGTATTAACCGTGACACTACTAATGACAATGAAGGTTACATCTTGTCTGGTAACGCTGACGGTGTAACAAATCTGGGTAATAACGATTCTCTAGGAGAAGAGCGATTCAACGTCAACCTACCCGGCAGCAACGCTGCAGGTTCAATAGGCATCGCGTTGGCTAAACTCCCCTTCGGCACATTGCTTGAGCTAGAACTCTCTGCGATGCAATCTGAAGGCACGGGTGAAGTTATCTCTAGCCCACGAGTAATTACAGCTAACCAGCACGAAGCCTACATCGAGCAAGGTGTTGAGATCCCCTACCTTGAAGCTTCTTCAAGTGGTGCGACTTCAGTATCGTTTAGAAAGGCAGTACTGGGCTTAACAGTCACTCCACAAATCACACCTGACGATCGTATCGTTATGGATCTTAAAGTTAACAAAGACACTGTAGGTGAGATCTTTGGTGCAGGCCGCTTGCAGGTACCTAGCATTGATACTCGCGAAGTAAATACGCAGGTGTTGGTTGATAATGGCGAGACTGTGGTTCTAGGTGGTGTATACGAGCAAACAGTCATCGATAAAGTTGACATGGTGCCATTCTTTGGCAACCTGCCAGTGATCGGACGCTTGTTCCAACACACGACTAAGCAAGACGATAAGTCAGAGCTGCTAGTCTTTGTTACTCCAAAGATTGTCAAGGAAAACGCTTCCCTAAGCTACTGATGTGAGTTACTGATATGCATTACTAATATCTAGTCACTAACGACTAAGGATTTTTCCTCCAGAGATTAAGGGGCCTTATCTTCGATAAGGCCCCTTTTTTATTGCCCGTCCTTCGGTATAGTAGAGTCAAAACAGACTTCATCTACACTGGTATGTCTAACATCTTCTTGATCGGCCCCATGGGTTCCGGCAAAAGTACCGTCGGTAAAGCTCTGGCAAACAAGATCGGCTTCACCTTCTACGACAGCGATCGCGAAATCGAGAGCCGTTGCGGTGTGGACATCCCTACCATCTTCGAATACGAAGGTGAAGACGGCTTTCGCGAACGCGAAGAGCGTATCATTGACGAGCTCACCGCCCTACCCGACATCGTGCTCGCCACTGGCGGTGGTAGCATATTGCGTGAAACCAACCGTAAGCATCTTAGTAGTCGCGGCTATGTTGTTTTATTATCCGTTGATATTAATGAACAAATCCGACGCATCGGTAATGACGCGCGCCGGCCTTTAATGCAAACAGAAGATCCGCATGCCACACTTCGCACCCTGATGGAAAAAAGAGCCCCACTCTATAAAGAGCTAGCCCATGTGGAAATCTCGACTGATGCCAGACGCATGCACCATGTAGTAGCGCGTATCCAGCGTCACTTGAAAAAACACGCAGTACTTTAACCAAAAAGTGTTTTCTTCCTAAAAGAAAACAACAAAAGCCACACACTTCTAAAATGATATCGCTATGCACACTTTGACTATTGATCTTGGCAAACGCAGCTACCCGATCATCATCGGCAGCGATCTTTTAAGCAATGCCGATACATTTAATCCTTTTGTGAGTGGCAAGGTCATGGTAGTGACCAATGACTCCATTGCCCCACTCTACCTAGACAAAACCCTCGCCGCCTTACACCAACACGACACGGCCAGCGTGGTATTACCAGACGGCGAAGCTTACAAGCAGCTAAATACACTCGACGCCATATTTGAAAGCTTGCTCAAACAACGCTTTGACCGGGGCTGCACCTTAGTCGCATTGGGCGGTGGCGTGATAGGCGATATGACCGGCTTCGCCGCAGCGACTTACCAACGTGGCGTCAATTTTATTCAAGTACCCACAACCCTACTAGCGCAAGTTGATTCATCTGTTGGAGGCAAAACCGGTGTTAACCATACGCTGGGTAAAAACATGATTGGAGCGTTTCATCAACCCGTTGCTGTAGTGGCTGATATGAGCACCTTAAGCACATTAAGCGATCGCGAGCTTAAAGCCGGGCTGGCAGAAGTAATCAAACATGGCTTTATTCTCGACATTAAATTTTTTGAATGGCTGGAAAACAATATAGCAGCCCTATTAGCGCGAGATGAAAAAGCAACCGCATATGCTGTTCAGCGCTCCTGTGAAATCAAAGCTGAGATAGTCGCCGCAGATGAACACGAACGTGGCGTGCGTGCCTTATTAAATTTAGGCCATACTTTTGGCCACGCTATCGAATCCGCCATGGGCTACGGCAATTGGCTACATGGCGAGGCAATCAGTGCAGGGATGGTGATGGCGTTGGATTTATCCACACGATTGGGCCGCATCACCGACGGGGAGCAAAAACGTGCCGTTGCACTGCTTAAGGCGGCGGGGTTACCTGTTCAACCACCTACCAGCATTGATGCCGATACATTTCTTAACTACATGTATCGCGATAAAAAGGTCATTGGTGGGCAACTACGCTTGATACTGCTCGACAAAATTGGTCAGGCTTTTGTCACTGACGATGTCAATATCGACCAATTAATGAACACACTTACCGCTGACTATTCGTCTGCTTAGCGAGCATTTGTAGGATATTGTGAGATATCCACATTGCTACCGGATCAACCTAGCTTGATGTAGTCCTGTTGGCCTTGGATATAGTAAGATCAACGGCTGGCTTTAAGGTGAACCATGCATGTCGAACTCCGACGTTTTTGATACAGATCACGCAGGCTTGCTTTCCGACGCGGCGCTCAGCGAATTACAGCTAAGGCAACAACCTTTTAGCGATGAAGCTAACGCGGGTGACTCCTTCGCGGACGACACAACGGCCGACCAACTACGCGACATCAAAGAAGCCCTAATTACGGGCGATGATCTACTGCTAATCACCGGCCCAGTGGGTTCTGGCAAATCCACCTTGGTGTCACAACTTGCTGCAAATAGTGGTGCACGTATTCAGTGTTTTTCAGTCAAAGGTAGCGATCGCTTTAGCACGCACAACCTTATAGCGGGCATGTTGGAGGCATTCAAGCGCCAGCCATCTGATGATTTGATGCTGATGCTCGACGAATTAATCCCCTGCCTGCAAGCGATGATGACCCGCAATATGCTAAGCGCTATCGTATTGGACGACGCTGACCATATACCGGAGCCAGAGCTCACCAAATTGCTAAGCAGCATGCTCTACGTTAATAGTCGCGACGAAACCCTTATGCGCGTAGCGCTCGCCGCAGAAGATGCATTTGAGGCACGCATTCCTGAACTATTACCAGAGGGAGCCGATTTACCCTACGCAAGCCTAGCAATCGATCCGATGGATGATGATCGAGCTAGCCGGTATATTGAATTTCGCCTCAATCAAGCTGGCTACTTTGATGAATTTCCATTTTCAGAAAATGAAATCACAGCCATCAATGAAGCTGCTCACGGCAACCCACTGGCACTGCATGCGGTTGCCGCAGATGAATTAAATCATCAACAAGCCTATGACGGAATGCCTCCAGAACTCTTATCCGAGAGTGGTAGCCGATCCGCCGGAATAAACGGCAAAATGGCGCTAGGCGTCTTAGCGGGTGCGCTAATCTTAGGCGGCCTATTTTTATTTAAACCGTCCCCCGACGACAGCAACACTGATCGTTATAAGGTGATCGATTCTAAAAAAATCGATACTGAGAAAAAAGCCCAGGAGCTAGCCTTACTTGAAGAACAAAAGGCAGCCGAAGAACTAGAGAAACAACAAGCACTAGCCGCCGAGGCTGAGCGCGAAGCTGCGAAGATTGCAGCCGCCGAAGCCGATGCCGCTAAGAAGCAAGCCGCTGAAGATGCCGCAAAATTGCTTGCTGCTAACAGCACTAGCGAAGCAGAAGCAAACGCTGCAACTGACACCAACTCAGATACTGAGGCTCAAAGCGCTGCTGAACCTGAAGTTGAGGAACCAACTCCAGAGCCAGAGCCAACACCTGAACCTGAGCCTGAACCCGAACCCACGCCAGCTGCGGAACCCGAGCCAGAAACTGAAACAGCTCCTGAAGCCACTGCGCCAAATGTCGGTGACAGTTCCCTAGAATCACCCACCTGGATTCTGGTACAGGAGCCCAAGCAGTTCACTGTGCAAATGAGCGCTGCAACCGATCGGAAATCTGTTGAGGATTTTCTGCTACGCAACCCATTGGATGCACCAAATTCAATCTTCTCATTCAATCGAAACGGCACCACTTGGTACGCTTTGGTACATGGTCTCTACCCGTCGATAGAAGAAGCGAGAAAAGCCGTCGAGATAATGCCAGAATCGGCACGTTCTAACCAGCCGTGGATAAGAGCTGTAGGCCGCATTCAGACAGCCTTAAAAGACCAAAATTAAAAGAGCACCAAGGGCTAATTCAGCCCATCGGCCACTTTTCAGCCTCGATACTTATAAGTCATTGTTTTTTATAAATATTTAACAGATCGAACGCTTGGAACGTCAATTGATATGAGTTGTTTCATGGCAGCAAAGCCTGAAACGACGAAATCCTCCCTATTTCAGCCGGTATAATGATTAGCCGCACGCCAGCGCGCCGATTTACAAACCTAGACGCTGTTATGAACTATCTCAATGAGCTAAGTAAGCACGGGCTTTATAAGCCCGAATTTGAACGTGACAATTGTGGTTTTGGCCTGATTGCTCAAATGGATGGAAGAGCCAGTCATTGGTTGGTCGAAACGGCCATTACGGCCCTTGGTCGCATGACTCACCGTGGCGCAATTGGCGCCGATGGTAAAACGGGTGATGGCTGTGGCTTATTGCTTCGCAAACCCGAAGCATTTTTACGCAGTGTCGCTGCTGAAGCTGGAATCAAACTGCGCGGAGAGTTTGCGACGGGCCTAATTTTCATGAGCCGCGATGATACCACCGCAGCGAAGAGTAAGGCGGAAGTTGAAAAACAGCTTCTAGCGCGTGGCCTAGAGTTTAACGGTTGGCGAACCGTGCCTCTGGATATCACAGCCTGCGGCTCCGATGCCCAAGCCAGTGTGCCTCGTATTGAGCAGGTATTTGTTAGCGCAACCGAAGAGATGGATACTGCAGAATTTAATCGCCATTTGTTTGTCGCTCACCGTAAATCTGAAATCGCATTAACGAATATCGATAACGAATTTTATGTCTGCTCTTTGTCCAGCGATGTAATTTTATACAAAGGTTTGGTGATGCCGAAGTACTTCAGCACGCTATACCCCGACCTAGAAGACGAACTACTCGAATCATCAATCGCCGTTTTTCATCAGCGGTTCTCAACTAACACTCTGCCGCAATGGCGTTTGGCTCAACCTTTTCGCTACCTTGCACACAATGGTGAAATTAACACTATTCAAGGTAATCGCAATTGGGCAAATGCGCGTGCGCACAAGCTGCGTTCGGACGTATTGCCAGAAGTTACAGAGCTTCAACCTTTGGTTAGTCAGAGTGGCTCAGATTCCATGTCGCTCGACAATATGCTCGAGCTGTTAATCGCAGGCGGTATCGATATCTTTCGTGCGATGCGTATGTTGATTCCACCCGCTTGGCAAAACACCTGGGAGCTAGATTCTGATTTACGCGCGTTCCTTGAATACAACTCCATGCACATGGAGCCTTGGGATGGACCTGCAGGAATCGTATTATCCGATGGCCGCTATGCAGGTTGTGCGCTTGATCGAAACGGCCTACGTCCAGCACGTTATGTCATTAGTAAGGACCGACACATCACATTAGCATCTGAAGTAGGCGTTTACGACTACGCCGCTAGCGAAATCACTAAAAAAGGCCGCTTAAAACCAGGTGAGATGCTCGCGGTGGACACACAATCAGGGCGTTTGATGTTACCGAATGACATAAACGACCTACTCAAGCATCGCCAGCCTTACGCTAAGTGGTTGCAAAAAAATGCTCGCCACCTGCGCTCGCGTTTACGCGACATGCCGCAATCATTGCCACCTATGAGTGATGATCAACTATCGCTATACGAAAAAATGTTTAACGTCACATTTGAAGAACGCGATCAGGTAATCCGCGTGTTGGCAGAGGGCGGGCAAGAAGCGGTTGGATCAATGGGTGATGACACGCCATTCCCAGTACTCAGCGAACATGTTCGTTCACTCTACGACAGCTTTCGTCAACAGTTTGCACAGGTTACTAACCCACCTATCGACCCTCTACGCGAAACAATCGTGATGTCATTGGAAACCTGCTTCGGCCGGGAAAAAAACCTTTTCCGCGAAACCCATCATCACGCTAATCGCCTACTTGTTCGCTCGCCCGTGCTATCGCGCGACAAATTTGACACATTGTTAGCGATGGACGACGAGCCGGGCTACGCCAACGTTCAGTTGAACTTAACGTACAACCCCGACAAATGCAATTTGCAAGAAGCGGTCATCAATATTGTTGATGAGGCAATTAACGCTGTAAAAAACGATCAAAAAGTATTGATCGTGCTCTCAGATAGAGAGCTCGACGCCGCGATGCTAACCATTCCGGCACTATTGGCAACAGGTGCGGTACACCATGCCCTAATAAAAGCGGGTTGCCGTTGTGATGCTAATTTGGTCATAGAAACAGGCTCTGCACGCGACTCGCATCAAATTGCAGTCTTAGTGGGTTATGGCGCGACTGCAGTTTATCCCTACCTTGCGTACGAATCGATTCAAGGTTTAGCGCGTCGTGGCGAAATAGACACCGAAGATGCACCACAGCTTGAACAAAACTACCGCAAGGGCATCAACAAAGGCCTGATGAAAATACTCTCTAAAATGGGTATCTCAACGGTCGCGAGCTATCGCGGCGCACAGCTATTCGAAATTGTTGGCATTCACGACAACGTTGTTGATTTGTGTTTTACCGGTACAACCAGCCGTATTCAAGGCATGGACTTCTCTGATATCGAATTAGACCAAAAAACTCTGGCAACGGCTGCGTTTAATCCAAAGCTGGCTGTGCCACAAGGTGGCTTGCTAAAGTACATACACGGTGGCGAGTATCACGCCTACAACCCTGATGTTGTCAACCAACTTCAAGCAGCCGTGACAAGCGGCAATCATAGCGATTATCAAACCTACGCCGATAGCGTAGACGGCAGACGTGCAACAACGCTACGAGATTTACTCAAGCTTCAATCCGATAAGGCAGCCATACCACTTGATGAAGTTGAGCCAATCGAGGCGATTATCCCGCGCTTTGATTCTGCGGGTATGTCACTTGGTGCTTTGTCGCCAGAGGCGCACGAAACCTTAGCTGAAGCCATGAATCGCTTAGGTGGCCGCTCTAACTCTGGCGAAGGCGGAGAAGATTTACAGCGTTACGGCACGCTCAAGATGTCGAAGATCAAACAAGTCGCCTCTGGTCGTTTCGGTGTAACGCCAAACTACTTAGTTAATGCTGAAGTGCTGCAAATCAAAGTGGCACAAGGCGCAAAACCTGGTGAAGGTGGACAACTACCAGGGCACAAAGTTAACAAGATGATAGCCAAGCTGCGTCATAGCTCGCCAGGTGTCGCACTAATTTCGCCACCACCACATCACGATATCTACTCTATTGAAGATCTCGCTCAACTCATTTTTGACTTAAAGCAGGTTAACCCTCAAGCGCTTATATCTGTGAAGTTGGTTGCCGAAGCTGGCGTGGGCACTATCGCTGCAGGCGTAGCCAAAGCCTACGCTGACTTGATAACCATCTCAGGCTACGACGGTGGTACAGGTGCCTCACCACTGACCAGTGTTAAGTACGCAGGCTCTCCTTGGGAGCTAGGTATGTCAGAGACACATCAAGTGTTACGGGCCAATAACTTGCGCGGCAAGGTACGTGTACAAACAGATGGCGGTTTGAAAACAGGCTTAGATGTTATCAAGGCGGCGATCATGGGTGCCGAGAGTTTTGGTTTTGGTACTGGGCCAATGATTGCGATGGGTTGTAAGTATTTGCGTATTTGCCACTTAAACAATTGTGCAACCGGTGTTGCAACCCAACACAATGTGCTGCGTATGCGACACTTCAACGGCGATGTTGAAAAAGTCATGAATTACATGCGGTTTATCGCTGAGGACGTACGAAAGCACATGGCCTCAATTGGTGTTCGCAAATTGGATGAGCTTATTGGCCGTACAGAGTACTTGCAGACAATGCGGGGCAAAACGGATCGACAAAATCGTATTGATCTATCACCTCTTTTAGCCACCGGCGCTATCCCAGATGACGTGCCACGTTATTGCAATGTCGAACGTAACTACCCAGATGACAAGGGTATCTTGGCTGAGCAAATGGTTAGCGACTGCAAAAATGCTATCGATAATAAAACCGGTGGTGAGTTTCACTATCAGATAAAAAATATCAATCGCTCAATCGGTGCACGCCTATCAGGCGAAATCGCAAAACTGCACGGCGATGGCGGTATGAGTGATGCGCCACTTAATATAAGCTTTACAGGCACAGCCGGACAATCGTTTGGTGTGTGGAATGCAGGCGGACTAAACCTAACCATCGATGGCGATACAAACGACTATGCCGGCAAAGGCATGGCAGGGGGCAAGATCGTTATACGCCCTCCTGCAGATGCACGCTACTCGGGCCGCCATTCAGCTATTGTTGGCAACACCTGCCTTTACGGCGCTACTGGCGGTACCTTTTACGCAGCTGGCTTAGCAGGCGAACGCTTTGCGGTTCGCAACAGTGGCGCTATTGCCGTTGTTGAAGGCACTGGCGATCACGCCTGTGAATATATGACTGGTGGCTGTGTAATCACCTTAGGTGAAACTGGGGTCAACTTTGGCGCTGGTATGACAGGCGGTTTAGCGTTTGTATTTGATCAAAACAATGTATTTGTTGATCGATACAATCACGAGCTAATTGATATACATCGCCTACATTCCGAATCAATGGAACGTCATCGCAACTATTTGTTTAGTATTATTGAAGACTACGTTGCTGAAACCAACAGCATGCTAGGTCAAGAAATGATTGATGACTACTACAGCCTTGTGTCGCGGTTCTGGCTGGTTAAACCCAAGGCAACTGATTTATCTGAACTACTAGCTACCTTGCACAGAGCTGCGTAGCGCTCATGGCTAACAAATATGGCGGGTAAAATACCACAACACTTTATCGATGAGATCCTTGCTCGCATCGATATCGTCGATGTGATTAACCCGCGAGTTACATTGAAAAAAAGTGGCAGCAACTACAGTGCTTGCTGCCCTTTTCATAACGAAAAAACACCTTCGTTTACCGTTAGTCAAACTAAACAGTTTTATCACTGCTTTGGTTGTGGGGAAAACGGCAGCGCTATCAGTTTTTTGATGAATTACGACAATATGCATTTTGTCGATGCAATCGAAACCCTAGCCGAACAACTAGGCATGGAAGTGCCACGCGATGAAGCCTCGGCACAAAACCGAAGCAACAACAAACCGCTCTACACCCTACTTGAAAAAGTAGCAACGCACTATGAGCAAGCGCTAAAAAATTCGCCAACTGCTGTTGATTATCTTAAAAACCGTGGCCTTAGCGGTGAGATTGCTAAACAGTTTGCGATCGGCTATGCGGAGGATGGCTGGGATTCATTGCAAAAGGACTTTGCCGGCGAAGAGGCAGCATTAATCAAAACCGGCATGTTGATAAAAAACGATGCTGGGCGAGTGTATCCACGCTTTCGTGATCGAGTGATGTTTCCGATACGTGACCGTCGTGGCCGAGTGATTGCTTTTGGTGGCCGGGTCCTCGTCAATGAAGAGCCAAAATACCTTAACTCCCCTGAAACGCCATTGTTTCATAAAGGCAGCGAGCTATACGGTTTATTTGAAGCACGAAAGGCTGCACAAGATGCCGGCACTGCCTTGGTGGTTGAAGGCTATATGGATGTCGTCGCCTTGGCTCAACATGGCGTTAACAACGCTGTTGCCACACTGGGCACAGCAGCCAACCAACAGCACAGCGAGCTATTGTTTCGCGCTGTGCCTAACATCGTGTTTTGCTTTGACGGAGACAAAGCTGGGCGCTCCGCCGCGTGGCGCGCACTCACCGCTACTCTACCCTGCCTTGAAGATGGTCGCGACGCGTTCTTTTTGTTTTTGCCTGACGGCGAAGACCCGGACTCAATAGTGCAAGCACGCGGCAAAGAAGGCTTTGATCAGTTATTAGCTGAACGTACACCCATCATCGATTTTCTATACAACTACTTATCCGCTGATATTGATACCAGCAGTATTGGCGGCAAGGCGCAGTTAGCCGAAAAAGCCAAGCCATTGGTGCAGACCATGCCAGCAGGTGTTTACAAAAAACTTGCACTGCAACGCCTAGAAAACCTACTCGGCATCGAGATGGGTAGCCGGCGCGTTAGCCGCCCTCAAACTAAAACCAATCCAGGGGCTGCACTTGGCAAAGGCAACATGACCGTCATGAGCCGTGCGGTGCTACTGACTTTGCAGCACCCAAGCTTAGTTGGAGAGATGGACCCTGATCAATTTGAAATTAACGAAAGTGTTGCAGGAGCTGACGTTTTACTCAAGCTAGTGGGCTATGCTTATGCAGACCCCACAATAACAACGGCTCGGCTACTGGAGCGCTTCCGGGAAGCGCCTAATTACAACTACCTGCAATCACTGGCGACGCGTTCACTATTTCCTGATGGCCGAGAAATTGAAATAGAAGACGCACGCGCTGAATACACTGCCTGCATTGAGCTATTAAAAACACGTAGCCTTAAAACGCATACTGATCAACTCCCTCCCAGCGCTCGCACCGGTTTGTTCTCCATCGGAAAGCTTAAGTAAGCTTGACTTAGCAGGAGATTACAAACAGTGGCTCGCGAAGCAAGAATCCCCCGCTTTTATCAATCAGGCCCTTTGCAGATCGACGACGCGGTAACGCTGGAAAAGCGCATTAGCCATCATTTGATCTCGGTTTTGCGCGCACGTGATGCTAGTCATATCAAACTGTTCAACAACGAAGGCTTTGAATACCTATGCACACTTAACGTACAAGCCAAGCGCGCAACAGCAACGGTTATAAGCAAACAGAACAACAATGCTGAATCGCCGCTGCATACCACTCTGGTACAAGCTATTTCGCGTGGCGGCAATATGGATACCAGCATTCAAAAGGCAGTCGAGCTCGGCGTAAACGTCATTCAGCCTGTTTACACCAGACACTCTGTACCCTTGCTGCAAGGTAACCGAAGTGAGAAAAAAGCGGCACATTGGCAAAGTGTCATCATTAGTGCTGCCGAACAGTCCGGGCGCTGCACATTACCTTATCTGGGTGAAGCGGTTAACTTAGACACCTACCTCAGCCAACTTGAAACCAATGACGACGAACTAAGATGGGTACTCAGCCCAGCAAGCGAACAACTAGCCTTTGATGCAGGATCTTGGTCACATGCTATTGTCATGATAGGGCCAGAAAGCGGGTTTGATGCAGATGAGATTACGCGTATCACACAAGCTGGATTTGAAGAACGCCTTTTAGGATCACGCATTTTGCGCACTGAAACAGCAGGCCCTGCCGCCATCGCTGTATTGCAAACGTTGTATGGGGATTTCAAATGACTAACAGCGTAGCCATTTTTCTTAACAAATTGGTCAGTAGTACGTTTGCAGCCATCGCAGTAGTGGCGTTGTTATCGATAACGCTACAAAGCTGCGCCACCACCGCATCCATGCTCGATCCAGAAAAACCTACCATTACGCTTAAAAAAATAAAGCCACTTAATTTTAGTTTTACCGAACAAGAGCTTGAGCTAACACTAAACGTCGAAAACCCAAATGCTTTTTCATTGCCTTTAAACACATTAAGTTTTGCGGCAAAGCTTGCAGGAGAACATATTGCAGACGGCACAAGCCGCGAGCGAGTTAACGTTCCGGCCAACGGTTCCGCTTTGCTCAATGTCGTTGTAACGACATCGCTTAGTAAGCTCATGGGCAAGATACAATCAGCGGCAGATGAAGGCACTAACCTAGACTACAATGTTAAAGGTAATCTAAAGCTGGATAATTGGCCGAAGACGATACCGTTTGATAGTTCCGGCAAGATTGATAACCCGTTGTTGTAACCGTCGTCCCCGCGCAGCCAGGGACCCAGCACGCAAGTTCTTCCAAATAATCAAATGCACCGAGTATGCCTGAATCCCGGCCTTCGCCGGGATGACGTTGAACTTACCGAGATGATTTTAAAGTGCTGCCATAATCGCTTCAGCAGAACTCACTTCAAACGCTTTGGGCGCTTCTATTGCTAAGTGCTTAACAACGCCATCGTCCACGATCATTGCAAAGCGACCACATCGCACACCCATTCCAACTACTGAAATATCAGCATCAAGCCCTATTGCCTTAGTAAATTCAGCATTGCCATCAGACAGCATCAACAGTTGCTCGGCATTTGATTGCTCACCCCATGCTTTCATGACGAAGGGATCGTTTACTGACATACAAACGATTGTATCGACACCCTTGGCTAGAATATCGTCGGCATTAACAACAAAACCAGGCACGTGTGCCTGCGAACATGTGGGTGTGAACGCACCTGGCAACGCAAAGAAAACCACTTTTTTACCCGCAAATACTGTTTCTGACGCCAAAGGCTCAGGGCCGTTGTCGCCAATAATATAAAACGTTGCTGATGGGAGTTTGTCGCCAACCTTGATAGTCATACTGCGCCTTTGTTTAGGTTTAAAAAAAGCATTGTATCACTAGCTAGAACACCGCCTAGCGAGCTCTGGCTAAGATGATTTTTCGATATCTCCACCCAAGGTGGTAACCAAACCTTGAAGTGCCTCTTCTATTTGGCTCATTGCTTCGGTATCGGAACCTCGCGCAACCAGCATGACGCGAGGTGCACCCTCAAATTTTCCAGGGTAACTCCCTAGGTCAAGCATTGGAAACTGCGCTTGTAGTTCACGCAATGGAGCGGCCAAGGTACCTTCACCTAAATTACAAGTTACCGAGATGCTTTGGATGACAGGACCTCTGCGTAAACTTGGCAGAATTGAATCAAACATTGCTTGCATGATTCTAGGCACGCCCGCCATAACAAATACGTTACCCATTTTAAAACCCGGCGCTGCCGATACAGGATTATTAATAAGCTCGCCGCCTACGGGTATGCGCGCCATGCGCATGCGATCTTCATTGGGCTGGATGTCTCGTTCTTTAAAGTAAGCCAAAAGCAATTGCTCAGCAACGGGATGGATTGGCAACGCCACACCAAATGCACTAGCGATACAGTCCGCTGTTATATCGTCGTGGGTTGGGCCTATGCCGCCAGTGGTGAACACGTAATCGTTAGCGTCGCGCAGGGTGTTGACGGCGTCAACAACAACAGCTTCGTCATCAGGGATTATTCGGGTCTCGCGCAATGTGATGCCGAGCGCTGAAAGCTTACTCGCCATATATTGCAGATTGATATCTTGTGTGCGACCACTGAGCAACTCATTACCGATCAGAATGACGGCAGCAGTTGGCGAACTGATGGGAGTTTTTTGATCTTGAGATAGTGGTGTATTCACACCACTATAATAACCTCAATTTTTGCTAATTACGAATTAGCACATTCGTATTGATAATCACGCTCAGGCAGATTAGCGGAGAACCAAAGATATCGACCGAAAATAGAGCGCAAGCTGCTGCCCTTAACACCTAGTGAGCCGTCGAAATCGGCTTCCAAAATCTGGATTGTTGCATCGGTAGAAGTAACAGTTGCCGTGGCTAACACCGAGCCATCGATATACCGCACGACGTCATCATCAGCAGTTAGCGGTGAGATGCGATCAGATACAACATTAACTTTCGGAGTGTGGGCCGTGATGTTTAGACATTCTTGCATCTTCACCCACTGGCTATCAATGTAATCGCCATCAATACGATCCTGCTGTTCAGGACTTGCGTAAACAATCTGTACGCCAGTGGTCGCAGTGACTTCCTCTACAGGCTCAGCCGTACCTTCATCTTGCAAGGGCTGCTCTCCACCTAGGTTTGCGGACTCAGGCAAAAGCTGCCCCGCATTAGAAGGTAGCTCTGCACCACCACCCGCGCCTCCGCCACCGCCGCAACCTGCCATAGCCAACAGCAGTGCTATCGCACAGAGCAGTGGGATCTTTGAACTCAAACGTAGTATTTTTGGCTTTGTCATCAGGTTTCTCCCGACCAATTCTTATTTGTGGCCTTACTCAAGGGTAACGGGCTGCGAGGCCATATCTGATGATACCAATTGCAAACTGCAGCACAAAACTTGAACTCAGTCGCGCCAATGACTAGAGCACGTTTCATGCTTAGGATCAGCTGAGAGTGAGGGGACTCAACAAGGGCTGATTTGTGCCCAAAGTACCCAAATGGACCCAGCTTTACGATTTTGGCTAGCTGGCACCATTTGCCGCATCTAGTTTGCGTCGTTTCAGTGCCAGCGACCGGTTTACCGCGTAACCTGCAGCCATAAAACCAAAGGTACCGGTAACAAAACTGACTGATCCGTATCCTTGCTCGCAATCTAGTCGAGCACCTGCCACACCGGGCTTGTTGTGGCCCACTTGCCCATCTTCTTGTGGGTACACAGGTTGCTCAGTTGAGAACACACAAGGAATACCAAATCGCCTGATCGGATTGCTGCTAAACCCGTAATCCGATCGCAAGCGCGAGCGTACCTTAGCCGCCAGGGCGTCGTTCCAAGTCACTGACAAATCGGCGATCTCAACCGCAGTGGGGTTCACTCGACCGCCCGCACCTCCAGTGGTGATCATCGGGATTTTATTGCGGCGACAGAAGTAAATCATCGCAGCTTTAAATCGAATAGAGTCAATTGCATCGATCACCATGTCAAAATCGCGCAGCAGATAATCGAAGAGGTTTTTCTCAGCCAGAAAATCATCCTCTGCAACGGCATCGCACTCGGGATTGATTTCCAGTACGCGTGCTTTCATCAATTCGACTTTCGATTGACCAACGGTAGATTGCAGAGCATGTAGTTGACGATTAATGTTGCTTGGCGCGACATCATCGTGGTCTATCATAGTGATGTGACCGACGCCGGTACGCGCTAGCGCCTCGACAACCCAGGAGCCCACGCCACCGATTCCAACCACGCAAAGCCGTAATTGCTTCAGTTCTGCGTAGTCTTTGGCGCCGTATACACGAGACAACGACGAAAACGAAGATGGGTAATCAGTAGTCAATGAAGGTAATCGCTTGAGTCAATGGACAGTTTATATTCTACGGTGTGCCGACGGCACTCTGTATACCGGAATAACCACCGATATTGATCGCCGGGTGCAGGAACATAACGACGGTAAACGTGGCGCGGCCTACACTCGAGGACGTCGACCTGTGCAGTTGGTTTACCAGTTCTCAGCGACCGATCGGGCAGATGCATCAAAGCACGAACACAGCGTTAAGAAACTCAGCCGATCCGCCAAGGAACAACTCATTGGCGGCTAGGTAAATAGAGGCTCAGAGCCCTTTCGAGCGTATTCCGGATCACCTTAGTAGTGCGTCAAAATATACCAATCTATCGTAGCCAATCCAAGCCAATCAGGGTAAAATAGAACCATTGCGGTCGCAGCCTTATCCCATATTTGGCGTGGTCAGTTCCGACCTAGCTGCTGTCAGTTCCAAATTTTACCAATATCCACAGACTCGCCATTTTCATGCCGGTTGCCCGGTGGCTAGTCAACCAGATTAGAGGCTAATTCGTGAAGAAGATGTTCGTAGGTGGTTTGCCACTAGAGTCAACTGAAGAAACTGTTACCGAGATGTTTGAAGAGTTCGGAAAAGTACGTTCTATCAAATTAGTAGCCGATGTATTCAGTGGTAAGTGTAAAGGATTTGGTTTCATCGAAATGGAAGGTCACGAAGCTCGTGCCGCCATTGCTTCGCTCAACGGCAAAATTGTTGGCGACAAGTCGCTGAAAGTACAGTTTGAAGAACCTCGCGCCAAAGGTCGAAAAGGTCGTCGCTAGCCCACAATCATGGGCCACAGCACAACCTGGCCCGGGAATCGTTCAGTACTGCCGTTACACTAATGGGCTCCTCAATTCGGTACACAAATTGTGGGAACACTATATCGAATTCATACATTGCATAAACAAATCGAGTTAACAAACTAGCTCGGGCCGCCTATAATTAATCTATCTAGACATCAGGCACTAACGCACTGATCCAGCTCTGCTAAGCGGGGCCTCACCGCAACTGGAGTATCGATGGTCGAGCAACACCGACCGCCGACCTTGGACACATCGACTGAGCGCAGCATAGAACCGCGCCTGACCAGCCGATCCATTCGTAGTTTTGTCGTACGTAACGGCCGGTTAACCCGCGCCCAACAGCAAGCGGTCGAAGCCCATCTTCCAGAATACGGCATTCCCTACTCAGAAACGCCGCTTAACCTGAGCGCACTATTTAATCGTGACGCACCTGTATGGATGGAAATTGGCTTTGGCAATGGCGATGCCCTGCTCGCCATGGCCAAGCAAAACCCAGATGTGAATCTAATCGGTGTGGAAATCCATACTCCCGGTATTGGCCAAGCACTAATGGGGATCGAAGCAGCTCAACTAAGCAATGTCCGTTTGATCCAGCACGATGCCATGGATGTATTGCAAAACATGATTGCACCGGCGAGCTTGGCCAAAGTCTTGCTCTTTTTTCCAGATCCTTGGCGCAAGAAGCGCCACCACAAAAGGCGGATCGTGCAACAGGAATTTCTTAATACCGTAGCTTCTCGTCTTTTAAACGAAGGTGTGCTTCACTGTGCCACCGATTGGGCCGACTACGCCCAATGGATGAAGCACGAATTCAGTATCAACCCAGCATTTATCAACACAGCCGGCACCGGCAACGAGGCCGTTCGTCCCGATTGGCGTCCGTTAACCCGCTTCGAACAACGCGGTCATCGATTAGGCCACGAAGTATGTGACCTTATTTTCAAGCTTCGGGAAGCCGGATCCTGATGGAATCGATGCCACTCAGCCTCAGCTTTGAAATGATCCTTGTGCTATGCATTTTGGCTGTCACGATATTCTTATTTGCATTTGAAATAGTGCGTGTTGATGTAGCCGCTATTTGCGTCATGGTTACGCTTGGTCTTACCACTCTCCTCCCGTCAATCGAACCACTGATCTCGCAGCAAGATTTATTCTCCGGGTTTTCGAGTAACGCCGTCATCTCGGTTATAGCCGTGATGATTATCGGCGCCGGTTTGGATAAAACCGGCATCATGAGCAGGCTTGCGGCGTTGATCATGAAAAAAGGTGGCAAGACTGAAGGCAGAATTATTCCGTTGGTATCAGGCACGGTTGCCTTTATCTCAAGTTTTATGCAAAACATTGGTGCCGCCGCGTTGTTTTTACCTGTGGTTAGCCGAATCTCTGCTCGTACCGAACTACCGATGTCGCGGCTGCTTATGCCGATGGGCTTTTGCGCCATCCTTGGCGGTACTGCCACAATGATCGGGTCAAGCCCACTGATCCTATTAAACGATCTACTGCTTTCGTCAAATAAAACACTAAAACCTGAAGATCAAATGGAGACGTTTGGTTTGTTCTCGGTCACCCCTATCGGTATTGCGCTAGTGGCTACCGGCATTCTCTACTTTGTTATCGCTGGCAGGTTTGTACTACCTAAACAACGCGAGCAAGACACAAATCGTACATCACGGGCAGAGGATTACTTTGAAAAGCTTTACGGCATTCAAGGCGAACTAATGGAAGCCAAAGTGACTGATGATAGCCCGATGGCTGGTATGACCATCCGCCAGGTTGAAGATAATTATCCAAACATGCCTATGATGTTGGCCTTGTATAGCGGTGATGTGGTTAAGGTACCACCCGATCGCGAGGAAATGATTTGGGTAAATACGCAGCTCGGCATAATGGGAGACAAACGCCAGATAGAAACCTTTTGTCAGGAGAACAACTGGGAACTACTCGGTGAGCCTGATCGTTTTTCTGACGTACTCAACTCTCAACACAGTGGTATCGCCGAACTGGTAATACCGCCCGGCTCTTCGCTGATTGGGCAGCTGATTAAAGACATCAAGCCTCGTCGTAACTATGGCGCCAATATATTGCAGATATTCCGCACGGACCACATCATTAAACGTGATTTTGCTGAGGAAGTATTACAGCCGGGCGACACATTAGTTGTCCATGCCAGCTGGAAGGATCTCAGCAAGCTTTCGCGCAACAGAGACTTTGTTTTAGCGACTGATGTTAAATACGAAGATCTACGTACGCACAAAATTAAAGAGGCTAGCCTTTTCTTCTCGTTGGCACTTATTCTATTTTTAATCACTGACAGCTTGAGTATTTCACTACTTACCGGTGCGATGGGCATGGTGTTGTCAGGTGTACTCACTATTGATGAAGCTTACGAGGCGGTGAGCTGGCAAACCGTATTTTTGCTAGCCAGCCTGATACCACTGGGCATTGCCGTAGATCAAACCGGCACCGCCGCATGGATAGCGCAAAAAATATTGATCTTAGTTGGGGATGTACCTAACTGGGTTTTACAAACAGTTATCGCAGGTCTTGCCACCTTCTTTACATTGGTCATGTCTAACATTGGCGCAACCGTACTGCTTGTGCCATTGGCCGTGAATATCGCCATAGCGGTTAACGCAGACCCAGCAATATTCGCACTAACAGTAGCTATCTCAACTTCAAATTCTTTCTTAATCCCCACTCACCAAGTGAACGCCTTGATCATGGGCCCCGGTGGGTACCAAGTCGCTGACTTTATGCGAGCTGGCGGCATCATGACAATACTGTTTATGGTGGTGAGTTTGACTATGCTTAATCTTTTCTTCTAAACGCAGTACTGTGTTGGGCTAAGCTCACTTAGCAATAACGTCAGCTGTCATTCCCGATAACCCACTTAGCTCAATATAATTACTCAATGGTGATTCATTCGATCACGC
>CALGND010000149.1 GCA_937958675.1 uncultured Granulosicoccaceae bacterium | reverse complement strand
TGTGCAGTGTCGGGTTCATCGACTGGTTGGGCATGCGTCGGATCGGCCTTCACTATATAGGAATTTCCTTTTTTTCGACTCAGGTACATTGTCATGCGATGCTTTAGTACGTGACCGCAGGATCGGCACAATAGTGCAGCTTCCGTTGATTCGTGGGTGGGTTCATCTGTTGGGAGTTGCTCCAACAGGCCACCTATTTGCTCTCTACAGTGATTCCTCTTCGCCTTCGCAGCACCGCCATACAATCCGTAGTGGCGCACCATATGCTGTCCTTGCTCTGGCACGTGCAACAGTATCCGGCGGATGAACTCTTGTGGCTTGATATTCAGCAACTTGATGCGCTTATCGCGATGGTCTTTATATCGGATACCGATATGTTGATGAGTTATTTGTTGGAGCTGCTTTGGGTTAACGGGGCCGCCACGCATGTATCTCGATAGGTACAACAACACGCCTCTTCCATGAGCGTACTTCTCTTCTATGCGTACACACCAGCGCTTTTTATAGACTTGACGCCACAACTGGTAGCAGTCCTTGCGGGTGTGATCCGGCGGCAGGACTAGCTCTTTGCTGTCGATAGCGTCGCGTATTGCGTGCTGAAACCGTCCGCGATAAAGCGCTCTAACAACACGTGCGGGTAGTAAGTAGTCACTACTGTCTTTCCATTGCCCATCAGGGGTTAAGCCGCCTGCGGTCACAACGCAATGAATATGCGGATGCAGAGTGAGCTGCCTTCCCCATGTGTGCATAGCCATTAGCACGCCTGGCTCAACACCTTGGTGCTGTTCATCTTTCATTAAATCCAGCAGTGTGCTTTTCACCACTTTAAAGAATGTGGAGACAAACCACTTCTGATTGTATTGCCACAATGAGTGATACTCGTGCGGCAGTGTGAACACGCAATGGAAATGAGCACAATCGAGCAGGCGCCGTTGCTGCTGCTCTACCCATTGGTGTTTTTGTTTTGCTGAGCAGACGGAGCAGCTTCGGTGCTTGCATGAATGGTTAATACAGAACGACTGCCCGTCGTTCTCGCACTCATACAAACTCGTACCTCTCGATGGTGTACGACAACTAACGATTGCATCAATCGCTTTAAGGTGTTTTATTGGCCTTCGCTTCTGTGCTATCGTTGATCGGTAACACGCGAAGATGTTTTGTATGGTTCTATCGGTTGCGGTATTCATCTTCCATCCTTGGAATAATTGATCGCAGCTTCGTGCCGCATTGGTACAGCTTAACCTACTCTAGCGCCAGCTAGTATGTCCAACATCAAGTAGGCCGCAAAGTGACGCAACGCAATCCAACACTGTGCCGCTAAATGTTCCGTGTTTCTGATAAACAGAAACATCTCATGAAAAATTCACCATCAAACACAACAGCTTAGCGGAGATTTTGTTGGTGGCTTCACACGCGCGTAAATTTAACACTTTGATGTTATACATACAGCACGATTAAATGTTGCAATTTGAACTGTATCAACACGAAATATTGCATTGTTGTTATTGAATACTGTTATTATATATAGTATATTGACATTACCCTACACCTGCAGAAGGAATCTGCCGTGTCCAAACCAGTCAAATTGCTCGATCAACTTAGGCAAACCATTCGAGTCAGGCACTACAGCTATCGCACGGAACAAGCATATGTAATGTGGGTAACCCAGTACATACGCTTTCACAATTTGCAACATCCACAAAACCTCGATGAATCGGATATTGCAGCTTTTTTAACTTATCTAGCCGTGCATCGAAACGTTTCGCCAAACACACAAAATCAAGCATTAAACGCTCTGGTGTTTCTCTATAAACATGTTTTGGATTCCCCTCTGAAGGATCTACCAACAATCAAACGAGCATCAGGCAAGCAAAAGTTACCAGTTGTACTAACACAGCAGGAAATAAAGGCGTTACTTAAGAATCTTCCTTATCCATATTGGATTATCGCGGCAATTATGTACGGTTCTGGCTTACGCTTAATGGAAGCGATGAGGTTACGCATAAAGGATCTAGATTTTCAATACCGGGTCATTCACGTAGTAGATGGGAAAGGAGGCAAGGACAGGGTCGTTACGTTTCCCGACCATCTGGTGGAGCATTTAAAACAACAAATCGAACATGCTCGTCTTCTGCATAAAAAAGACCTGGAAGATGGATTCGGAAAAACAATACTGCCTTACGCTCTGGAACGAAAATATCCTAATGCAGCCGCATCATTTAATTGGCAGTTAGTGTTTCCAGCTAACAAGCGCAGTAAGCACCCACAAACAAAACAGATTAGCCGATACCATATTCACGAACAATCTGTACAACGTGCTGTTAAACGTGGAATAAGAGCAGCCGGTATCGAAAAACCGGCGACAAGTCATAGCCTTCGTCATTCTTTTGCAACGCATTTATTAGAAAGAGGTGCAGATATTCGTACCGTACAGGAACAACTAGGCCATACAGATATAAGGACAACTCAAATTTATACACATGTTCTGCAAAGGGGTGCAGGATGTGTTGTAAGCCCTCTGAACGATGTTTTTGGGATGGAGCCTATGGACAACGCTCTTTTCGATTCTAAAAAAAGTCGCAAGTAATTTGTAGGCCTCAAGCAACTGAGTTAAAAATCGACAGACTAAGCTCGCCTGTTACGCAAATGATATGTGCAAGATCGCTATATTAGACACACAAACTACTATGAAAACTTTGCTTTACGCTTATCGATAAACGCTTGCATACCTTCCTTTTGATCGGGTGTACCAAACAATGAATGAAACGCTCTTCGCTCCGTGCGCATGCCTTGATCAAGAGTAGTGTTGTTAGCTGCTAACACGCACTCCTTAGCTAATAAAACTGCAGGCTTGGAGAAACCAGCAATTTTAGTAGCAACCTTTATTGCTTCACTTTGCAATTCTTCAAGCGGCACTATTCGTGATACCAAACCGGCACGCTCAGCCTCTTCGGCATCCATCATGCGGCCTGTTAAGCTCATTTCCATTGATTTAGACTTCCCTACCAGGCGAGTTAACCGTTGAGTACCGCCTAAACCGGGTATTGTGCCAATGCTTATTTCAGGCTGGCCAAACTTAGCGTTATCCGCTGCAAGAATAAAATCGCACATCATCGCTATCTCACAACCTCCTCCCAAGGCGTATCCGGCAACAGCAGCCACTATGGGCGTTCTGCAATTAGCAATGCAATCCCACTCCCCTAAAAACTCGGTTTGTACAGCGGTAAGATAAGTTTGATCAACCATCTCTTTGATATCAGCGCCAGCGGCAAACGCTTTTTCGTTGCCGGTTAACACTATCGCGCGGCATCGATCATCGCTGTCTAGCTCATTAATGACGCCATGCATTTCCACCATCATTTGAGCCGATAGTGCGTTCATGGCTTCTGGACGGTTTAGTGTGATTAGCGCCACTTGATCGTGGCGTTCAACGACGATGGTTTCGTATTGCATAATTTACTCAACCTTGGCTGGCTGGTTTTCCCCACGAGAGTGGGGGCCATAATGTGTTCGAGATGGGTCCCCGGCCTTCGCCGGGACGACACTGATTAGAGCTGTGCTACCGATAACGAGACGGTGCTTTCTGAGCCTTCGGTGATGGTGATATTGCTGGCATCAACCAATGGTAGAAAACGATCCGCGTAATAACGTGCCAATGCAACGCGTGCATCCAGATAGTCGTGGTCAGCACCGTCCTCGTTTTTCATTTTTAACGCAACCAATGCCGTTCTTGCGCTCATCCAGCCACCTGACAAACGGCCGAGCATCATCAGGTATTCAACTGAGGAAGCAGAAGGTAGCGTTGGATCGTTTTGCCCTAGCATCCATTGCAAGGACTGATCTGCAGCACCAACTGCTGATTCAAAACGCTTAGCAACGGCTTGCATATCAGGATTGTTACTTTGCTGCAACTCGGTGAGAGTGGCACGCATATCGGTGAGAAGCTCCTGCATACCTTGGCCATTATCACGAGCAGTCTTTCGACCGATTAAATCGTTAGCCTGTATCGCGGTAGTGCCTTCATAAATTGGTGCAATGCGCGCATCACGTAAGTGTTGAGCGGCGCCGGTTTCTTCTATAAAGCCCATACCACCGTGAACCTGCACACCTAGTGAGCAAAGCTCTAAGCCGATTTCGGTAGACCAACCTTTCACAAGCGGTGTGAGTAGTTCGCCACGGCGTTGGTTAAATACGCGTACGTTTTCGTCAGGATGCTTTCCAGCAATATCAAATGCCGCTGCGCACTCTAAGGCCAAACCGCGCATCGCTTCGATGTTGCAACGCATGGTCATCAATATACGACGCACATCAGGGTGGTTAACAATGCCATGGTCATCATCCGATTTACCTAACAGTGTTTTCCCTTGCTTACGATCTTTGGCGAAACTAAGTGCCTGCTGGTAAGCACGCTCAGCAATGCCGTAGCCTTCTACACCTACTGCATGACGTGCTTGATTCATCATCGTGAACATGTAGATCAAACCATGATGAGGTTTACCCACCAAGTAACCGAGTGCACCGGCATCATCACCATAAGCCATTACGCACGTTGGGCTGGCGTGTATGCCCATCTTGTGCTCTAACGACACGCAACGAACATCATTACGCTCACCTAACGATCCATCTTCATTAATTAAAAACTTAGGCACGATAAACAAGGAAATACCTTTAACGCCCTCTGGCGCATCGGGCAATCTGGCCAACACTAAGTGGATAATGTTTTCGGTTAAATCGTGATCACCGTAGGTGATGAAGATCTTTTGACCTTTGATGCGAAAGTGATCACCTTCAGGCTCAGCCGAGGTGCGCACAGCAGCAAGGTCCGACCCAGCTTGTGGCTCGGTTAGGTTCATGGTGCCCGACCAAACACCTTCAACCATCTTGGGTAAAAACATCGCTTTGAGCTCGTCGGAGGCGTGATGCTCAATGGCATCTACCGCACCCTGGCTCAATAGCGGGCATAAACCGAATGACATATTGGCGCTGTGCCACATCTCTTGCACAGAGGCTGCAACACACATCGGCAAACCCTGCCCACCGTACTCAACCGAGAACGCCAAGCTGCCCCAGCCATTTTCGATAAACTGCTGATAAGCCTCTTGCCAACCATCGGGCGTGGTAACGCCAGCCTCGCTCCATTGACTGCCTTGCTGATCACCCACCCAATTTAGCGGTGCTAACACTTCGCCAGTAAACTGCGCAGAGGCATCAAGGATAGCTTCAACCATTTCTGGTGTTGCATCCTCATAGCCATCGAGCTTGGCAATATCTGCCAAACCCACTACGTGATTAAGTACAAAGCTGATATCTCGAACTGGAGCCTGGTAAGACATGTCTACCCCTTTAAACTCTAACGATTAATGTTGGTTCTGCACTTATGCCAGCTTCACTCAGGCATTACGCATCTAGCGCTTTGCTCAGTTCAGGCACGGCATCAAATAAATCAGCAACCAAACCGTAGTCAGCAACCTGAAAGATCGGCGCTTCTTCATCTTTATTAATAGCAACAATCACTTTACTGTCTTTCATGCCAGCCAAATGCTGGATAGCACCAGAGATACCAACAGCGATATATAAATCCGGGGCAACTACTTTACCGGTCTGGCCAACTTGATATTCGTTAGGCACAAAGCCTGCGTCAACTGCTGCACGTGATGCACCAACTGCGGCATTAAGCTTCAACGCAATTTCATCCAGCATCGCGAAGTTCTCGCCGTTTTGCATACCGCGGCCACCTGACACCACAATGCCTGCACTTGTGAGCTCAGGACGATCAGAACTTGAAAGCTCCGCCCCGACAAATTCAACGCCATCGTTTGCACCAGCAGATGCGACAGATTCAACCGCGGCTGAACCACCCGTATCACTCACTGCATCAAATGCTGTTGTGCGCACGGTGATAATCTTTTTAGCATCATCACTTTTAACGGTAGCCATTGCGTTGCCGGCGTAGATAGGGCGAATAAACGTGTCGGCAGATTTAACTTCCGTGATGTCAGAGATACCGGACACATCGAGTAAAGCTGCCACACGTGGCATCACGTTTTTACCTGCAGCTGTTGCGGCAAACAAAATATGGGTGTAATCACCAGCAACGCTGACGACCAAGGCCGAAAGGTTTTCAGCGAGCTCGTGCTCATAGGCTGCATCGTCAGCAACCAGTACCTTACTAACACCTGGCAATGCGGCGGCTTTTTCGCCAACGCCTGCACAGTTGCTACCAGCAACTAACATAGCGATATCGTTGCCAATGGCCGCAGCCGCTGCAACAACTGAAAGAGTGGCTGGGCGTAATTCACCAGCTTCGTGTTCTGCAAGAATTAATGTGCTCATATTCGTCTCCTCGCCCTAAATCACTTTCGCTTCGTTACGGAGCTTATCAACCAACTCGGCAACACTACCCACGATCACTCCCGCCTGACGCTGCTCGGGCTCATTCACTTCGACTACTGATAAACCACTTGAAACATCAACACCCGTATCCGCCACTTCAATCACTTCCAATGGCTTCTTTTTCGCTTTCATGATGTTAGGCAGTTTTGCATAACGCGGCTCATTGAGCCGTAGATCAGCGGTAATAACCGCTGGTGATTTAACGCGAATTGATTCAAGGCCAGAGTCAACTTCACGTGTGACCTTAATTGAATCGCCATCAAGCTCAACCTTTGATGCAAAGGTAGCTTGTGGCATCCCTGTTAATGCTGAAAGCATTTGTCCAGTTTGATTACAGTCGTCATCAATCGCCTGCTTACCCAACACCACCAAACCAGGCTGCTCTTTTTCAACGATGTGCTTTAACAACTTAGCAACCGCTAGGGGTTCAAGCAGCTCATCGGTTTGAATTAAAATGCCACGATCAGCCCCCATCGCAAGCGCTGTTCGGATGGTTTCCTCAGATTTAGCAGGGCCAATTGATACGGCGATGACTTCTTCAGCATTACCGGCTTCTTTGATGCGCAGTGCTTCTTCAACGGCGATTTCGTCAAACGGATTCATTGCCATTTTGACGTTGGCCAGCTCGATACCGGATTTATCCGCTTTAACGCGAGCTTTGACGTTGTAATCAAGCACGCGCTTGACGCCTACTAGGATTTTCATGGGAGAATTCCTCAAAAAAAGGGCTAAACATTAAGCCCCAATTGTACTGGTTAATGAACCGTTTTCGGTCGTTTTGTCACCAATCTGTGGCGTGTGTGAGCGGATTGTAGTCGCCTGATTACGACTATTCGCCGATATCTTCATTCCATAGCTCGGGCTTGGCTTCGATAAAGGCCCGCATCAGTTCAATACACTCGGCGTTATCCAGCACTTCCACTTGCACGCCACGGCTCTGAACGTAGGCCTCAGGCCCACTGAATGTTGTGTTTTCGCCCACCACGACTTGCTTGATACCGTATAGCAACGCGGCTCCACTGCACATATCGCACGGTGACAGAGTTGAATACAGCACGGCCCGCTGGTAGTCAGTTGCCGGTAGGCGACCCGCATTTTCCAGGCAATCCATTTCTGCATGCTTGATGGTGCTGCCCTGCTGAACTCGTTGATTGTGCCCGCGGCCAATAATTTTGCCATCCAGCACCAGCACGGATCCAATCGGGATACCGCCAGCGTCTAGGCCCTTGCGCGCTTCTTCAATGGCAGCCTTCATAAATGGGGCGTGTTTGGACATTTTGGAACTCCTCTATTACTCCAACTGTATCGAACCATCGATACGCACATTAACCGAGCTCTCACCTGCCTCGATCGCCGGTGCGCTGTCCATCGATGCGGTACTGCGCGACATCGTTTCAAATTGACGAAAATTAGGAGAATGCCCTTCAGTGCCAATATTGATGTTGATCACCCGAAAACCTGGTGCGCCCATATTCTGCTGCACCAATAACGCACGTTGCTTAAACGCATTCATGGCTTCATTGATTAAAGCATCTTCAGCTTCTTTTCGTGTACTTGGTTTAACACTAAGATTCATGCCTTGCACTTGCAAACGCGCTTGCAGCTTTTGAATGGCCGACCCCATCGCTTCAAAATCAGATGACTCAAGTTGCAACATTTGTACGGCATTCCAACCCACGATGCGCGCAGGCTTACCTGCGTACTTAGGATTGGTTCGATAATCTCGTGTCTCTCTTTTGATCGTACTAAAAGGTTTGAGCTGAACCACTGCCCATGCCATCGTACCGTTTATGCTGTCAGCGACTTCTGCCGCATCACTGCCTTCAGCTTGTGCAACTAGGTTGACGGTCATTAGATCATTCTTGACATCACTTTGTGCGCTGGCTGATAAGGAGTAGACATCGTAGAGCACCTCTTTTTCATCAGCATTTGCTAATGCTGCAATGCTACAAGTGGCGGCCAGTAATAATGTGATTAAAGTTGATCTAAACATTTTCTGCTCCGTTGTTATTCGCACGAATAACGGCTATCGCTCTAAGATTGCGGAGACACCCATGCCACCAGCGGTACATACCGAAATTAATCCTCGGCCACTACCGCGCTCGTCCAGCATCTTTGCAAGCGTACCGGTTATTCGCGCACCGGTGGCGGCAAAGGGATGGCCCACTGCAAGGCTACTGCCGTTGATGTTCATTTTGCTGCGATCAATACTGCCCAGCGCACCATCAGCACCGAGTTGTGTGCGGCAATAGTCTTCGTCTTCCCATGCTTTTAAGGTACATAGTACTTGCGCCGCAAACGCTTCGTGAATTTCGTATAGATCGAAGTCTTGCAAGGTTAGCCCAGCACGCTTAAGCATGTCGTGTACGGCAACCGTCGGCGCCATTAACAAACCCGCGCCGCCAACAAAATCAACAGCACCCGTAGCCGACTCGGTGATATAGGCCAGTATCGGCAGGCCACGTTCTTTCGCCCACTCTTCAGATGCGAGTAACACGCCAGCAGAACCGTCAGTTAATGGCGTACTGTTACCGGCAGACAAAGTGCCTTTATCACTCTTTTCGTATACGTTGCGTAAGCCACTTAGCACTTCCATGCTGGTATCAGGGCGCATATTGTTGTCGCGTACCACGCCTTCGCAGGGCACTAACAAATCATCATAAAATCCGCGCTGATAAGCAGCCGCTGCATTATGGTGGCTTTGCATAGCAAGTTCATCTTGCGCTTCGCGGGTGATCTCCCACTCCTGCGCCATCAACTCACAATGTTGCCCCATGCTTAATAAAGTACGCGGTTCATTAACTGATGGCGGTACAGGCGTAAGCTCTTTAGGCCCGAAGCCTTTAAACACTGACATCTTGGATTTAAAATTGCGAGCCTTACCTAGCGATACCAATCGCTTAGAGAATTTCTTGCCAAACACAATCGGCACATCGCTGACGGTATCACTACCCGCAGCGATTGCACTATCAATTTGCCCAGTAGCGATTTTTGCTGCCGCTGTCATGGCCGCTTGCAGGCTAGTACCACAAGCCTGTTGCATGGTTAGTCCTGGTGTTGCAGGTGATAACTTCGTATTGAGTATTGCTTCGCGTGCAAGATTCCAATCACTGGTGTGAGTAATGACGGCACCGGCATTGACTTCACCAAGTTGCTCGCCTTCAAGGCTGTATTTTTCAACCATGCCCTGCAGCACCGTGCTGAGCATTTTCATGTTGGATATACCAGCATAGGAGGAATTGCTACGACAAAATGGAATGCGTACTCCGCCTACAATTGCGACTGGCCTTAGTGTTTTATTAACCATTGTTTTGATCTCAGTTGTTAAGGTTGGCGAGGTAGTTCATTGGGCCGCCTGTAAACGGTGCGAAGCCAGTACCAAAAATAATACCCGCATCCAGCAGATCATCATCTTCAACAATACCATCTCGTGATACCGCTTCACATTCGTCAAGAAACGGCTTCATCAGCCTTTTCGCGAGTTGATCACCGTAGGCATTATCAACTTCGGCTGGCGCACGATCAGCTTTACCTTTCTCCCATTTATAAAACCCTTCGCCCGTTTTCTTGCCAAGCTTATTGTCGCTAATCATGCCCTCAAGCAATTCGCGTTGCGCCGTAACATCACCTTTAGCGAGCGTTTTGGCCACATTCATACACACATCCAGCCCAACTACATCAGCAAGTTCTATCGGACCCATCGGCATACCAAAGCGGATAGCTGCAGCATCTATTATGTGCTGATCAATCCCTTCAAGGCGCATGGTAATCGCCTCCATCAAGTATGGCGCTAACACTCGGTTTACAAGAAAACCAGGTGAGCTTTTTGTAGGCAGTGGAAAACGATTGATTTGCGAACAAAAGGCACCGCCCTTAGTAATCCAGCTTTTATCTGTTTGCTCACCGTGCACCACTTCGACCAAGGGCATCTTGGCCACGGGGTTAAAAAAGTGAAGCCCGATTAACCGTGATGGTTGAGCCAGCTCACTGGCAAGATCTTCCAACGGCAGAGCAGATGTGTTGGTAGCCAAAATTGCATGCTCTGCCATACGCGGCTCAAGTGATGCGTATAGCTCACGTTTAGCTTCTAGGTTTTCATAGATTGCTTCGATAACGACATCGGCACGCGGTACACCTTCGCCTTCAACATCCGGTATTAAGCGGGCAAGGGCTGCGGACACAGCTGGTTTTTTCTTCAAGCGCTTTTTAAATAATGACTTGGCGCGCTTAAGTGCAGGTTCGATGTATTTGGCTTCACGATCTTGCAATGTGACTTCCATACCTTGCATGACACACCAAGTTGCAATGTCGCCACCCATAACGCCTGCACCTACAACATGCACACGGCGGACTTTGAAATATTCCGATTTACCCAAGCCTTTCATGCGCTCAGATAAAAAGAACACGCGCCGTAGGTTGCGTGCCGTTGGGCTCACCATGAGCTTACCCACTCGCTCCGCTTCGCCTTCAAACATGCGCACACGATTATCGCGATGTTCGGCCCATAAATCGATCATCTCGAAAGGGGCTGGGTAGTGATCAGGGTTTGCCTTCTCGGCTGTTTTCTTTTTCATGACTCGCGCTAACGCTGAGCGCGCTGGCTGCCGATTAGTCATACTGGCTGTCATGCTGGGCTCACGTTTTTTGCGACGTTTAAGCACTGCACGCCTAGCCGCCCAACGCAAGCTCCCGTTTTCACTGACTAGCTCATCAATCACACCAATTTTGCGTGCCGGACCCATGCGCAACATACGACCGGTCAACATCATCTCTAAACCCGCCATACCGCCAACTCGTTCTGTGATGCGAGTAGTGCCACCTAAGCCGGGGAAGATGCCTAACTTGACTTCCGGAAAACCGACCCGTGTTTCTGGGACATTGAGCGCAACGATGTAATCACAAGCAAGCGCAAGTTCTAAACCGCCACCCAAGCAATAACCATGGATTGCAGCAACAGTATGAAACGGTAGATTTTCAAGGCGAGAAAGAACGGCGTGACCTTGTCGAATTTTTGCGCTGACCTCCTCTGCATTCTCGAAGTGATCAAACTCTCTTATATCTGCACCAACAATAAAACTGGCTTCTTTGGCTGATTGAATAACAAGCCCTTTGGGATTAAGCGTTTCGCTGAGCGTGATGATTGAATCAAGTTCGAGGAGGACCGCTTCTGATAGGGAGTTGGTCGTCTCTCCCTTGCGATCTAAATACAGCCACAGAATATCGCTTTGATCGGTTTCAATGTACCAATGCTCGAATTGGTGTTCTGTGAGCGCTGTTGCTAGTGCTTTTGCCATAGTTTTCACCTGCTTCTGCAGTCTGTTATTTGATTGTTTACTGAAAAGGCTAACTATATAGTATGCCGTGCTCGTCTAGGACGTTGCATGCACTACAGCTAGCCGTCGGAAATTTGGACAACGCAGCAGCTTAAAAGGTCAGGTGCGTAGAAAAAAAACTTCGAAAGCGTTTAGCTTCGGTATCCCAAGCGAAGTCCAAACGTAAATCAGTGTTACTTAATGATTCAATTTTACGGCGAAACCCAAAGCCTACCCGTACCTTTTGGCGATGCAGCTTTACTCGATCTCGTCGATAGACATTGCCTATATCGGCAAACAATACCCATCTCCAATACTTGCGCGCCTCAAATGCGGATAGATACTCAATATTCGCCAAAGTCAGTATATCGCCTGTGGAAGAAGCTGGCGGTAAACCACGTAAAATTTCGCCTCCACCAACACTAAAGGCGCGACGGCCAAATGGCGCCCCATCACTTAGACCCAATCGAAATTGCAAGTTAAGGTTCTTATTATCACCTGGCAAGGCTCGATACTGCCGCCAGAAAGCATCTAGCCGCGTGTAGCTAAAATCGGAGTGTATCTCGCTGTTTGCAAAGCGCAGGCTTGCCCCATACACTTGGCCTTGGCGCCGAAATCGATCCACTTGTTTCTGCGTGTTTTCCCAACCGATTACAACATTGATGTCGTCGCCTCCCACGAAGGGCCCTGTATCCCCTTCGCTTAAGCTCAGCTCACTGCTGGCTAGCTGGAAACCACCAAAGTATCGCAAGCCGGCTACGCCGTCAGTGTTGGATGCCCAACGTGACAAGATCACATCCAACACCCGGCTTCTATCATAGCCCGTGCCATAGGTAAGCTCGTCTTGTCTAAAATCAGTTTGTTGCCGCCTTACAGAAAAAGAGACGCCCATACCAAAATCACTACCGAAGAATCTGGGCACGTTATAAGAAAGCCGATGCAAGAAACCTTCATTGCCATCGCCGTCATCTGCGCGACGAGTCTCAGTCGTTAGCTTCATCTGATGCAAACGCCCTGCAACGTTATCCCACCTCACCTGAATACCGGCACGAAGTTCGGCATCGGATGTTCGGCTAAATCGTGGGATGACGAGCAGCGCAAATTTTTCGCGGACGGTAATGTGTAGCTCTAGGCTTTCATCGTCGAGCTCGAAATGCGCCACCGCTGATCGAAACAGGCCTAGATTCAAAATGGCCTGCACACTGTCGACAACGTGATCAAGCGAGCAAGCTGCGCCTTCTTTTTGAAATAGCTCACGCAACAGAACATGGCGTTTGGTGTCATTGCCATGAAATAGGATCTTACTCACAGGGCGATCACAGTACTGCTCGCCGGGAATGGCATCGGCGGCTAAACTCTCCGCACAAAACGCAGCCGCCAACACGCAGGGCAAAAGCCATGAAACGCTGAGTTGGCGAACGGTTAAACGCATGAGTATTAGGCAGAAAACGGTACCTAACTAGTAGGAAGTTTCGTGCCTATCTGGGGCATTACGTCACTTAAAGTGCAGGCAATGCGTGCTCATTCTGGCTGTTCTCGCCATTAAGCGTACTAGGCGCGGGTTTTTCGGCCCGAAGCAGCTTAGCCAAACCGGTAAATGCGGTGGTATCAGCAGCCCGCTCTGGGCTGTAAAGCGCTGCATCTAGCTGCCATAACTGTTGGCTGAGCTCGGCTGAGGCCACCTCTTTGGCAAGCTCCCCTGGGCTAGCGGATGCGGTTGCGTAAGCCGCTTTACCCCAGGCAGATACAGAGCGCGATAAGGCGGCTAGATCGTTCTCTTTTATGGCCGCTTCAACCGCTGCTATTTGGATCGGAATCCGCTGTGACGATGACGACGTTTGGGCTCGAGGCACTTGCTTAGGCGAACGTCTTCGCAGCACGTTGTGGAATAGCCAAGCCAGCACTGTTGCTAACCAACCAATACCCAACACCAACGCCACACGCTTCCAAAATCCAGTACCAGCATTGGCGTGTGACACTTGCGCTGCATCGCCAAAATTGACAGTAGGGGCAATGATTCCATCAGCGGAGTTAGAGGCATCTTGCGCTTGAGTCTGACCATCTAAACTCGCATCACCTGATGTTGAATTGTTACTAAGGGCAGCAGCATCGTCAACAGCTGCCTGTATTTCGATGGTTTGTGCTGGCAAGGTGGCCGTTTGTATCGTTCCTGACACCACATCAAACCACGGGATCGTAACTTCAGGTAGTGTTAATTGGCCTGCTTGTTGTGGAATGATCGCCCAACTAAATCGACGAGTGGCCTGGACACCACTATCCACAGAGATTGTTTGCGCTTCACTTGCATCGGCATATATCTTGGCTGTCGCCAATTCAGGCGGATCAATCTCTGGTAGCTGAGCTTCGCCTACTCCGTTAGCCGTTAGGGTGATCGTTCGCGTGAGTGGACGCCCGACAAAGTACTCTTCTGCAGGCGTAACCCATTGTTGAGCAAGATCAATCGATGACACGGGTAACCACCATTGGCCAGTAAAGCTATCCGGCCTAGGCTTGACATCCAACTCAATCGGGTTAGATTGCCTGCTAAATCGATTGCGCGGTGTAAACAAGCCAGTGCTGCGGCTTCGTGTGCCGGGCATAGCACCTTGCAACGTAACTGGTGGTATAACAATGCGCCCACTGGTTTGTGGAAACAACACGTAACGTCGCGTAAACACGTTGTAGGGTTGGCCATCGATGTTTTCAGTCAACTGTTCGCCTTCATCAATTTGCTGAACAGTGATACCGGGTGCGCTAGGGTAATCGAGTGAAGCATCCGAGAATTGCACACGTTGAAAAACCCTAATGGTGTAAATCACTTGTGACTGCACGTAAGGCTGCTCATTATCAACCGATGCTTCAACATAAACTGTGCGATCAGCGCCTGTTGGTGCTTCTGCCACTTGCAGCAGCAATGGACGAGTGGCTAAGTCACCGACAGTAACAGGAGGTAAGACAATCTGACCACTTTCGCGTGGGCTTATTTCTAAATTCCATATTACTTTGCTTATTATGGTGCCGTTGAAACTATTGACCTGTCTGCTGCTACTTCTACCCAGCACATTTACTACGGCCTCCAGTTCAGACAAGTTAAGCTCGGCATCAATACCCGTTGCGACTATTTGTAAATTAACTGACTCACCGAGCGCCACAGTCTGGCTAGAAAGTTCAGCCTCTACAAACGCATCCTGAGCCATCACCACGCAACTGAAAAACAGGCACGCGAGTAGTAGCAATGCGTATCGCCACGGGGTATTACCAGGGTGTTTCACTATTCCGGACCTCTGGGTAAAGGGAATTATGATTTTGTTGCAATTTATTTCTTAATAAACCCGCTGGATCATCGGGTATGCGCCGCAAAATCTGCTCTGCGCTTTGCTGCTGTTCGGTTAGAGGCTCAACAGTGGATGCGCTAATCTCTGTAGCGTCAGCATCATTGTGTTCTGATTCTTCGCCTTCTTCCTGCAACAAGGCTTCAGCTTTTCGTCGTTCTTCAGCTGCTTCCGATTCGCTTAGTTGTTCTTGCTCACCTTCTTCGCCCTGCTCACCTTCTTCGCTCTGCTCACCTTCTTCGCTCTGCTCACCTTCTTCGCTCTGCTCACCTTCTTCGCCCTGCTCGCCTTCTTCACCCTGCTCACCTTCCTCGCCTTGCTCACCTTCTTCGCCTTGCTCACCTTCTTCGCCTTGCTCACCTTCTTCGCCTTGCTCACCTTCTTCTTGTTTCTGAAGATCGAGTAACTGCTCAGCGATTGTTTTGTTATGTTGAGCGGATGCATGATT
>CALGND010000148.1 GCA_937958675.1 uncultured Granulosicoccaceae bacterium | reverse complement strand
GGAGCAGTTCGTTATCAAACAGAAGTACGTGCCTTGAAAGATCCTCGCACCTATGATTGGTCGCAAATTGCTAACTTCTCACGTGGTTGGCTTGAGTATCTTGTTCAGTACAACAACGATGCAACGTTTGATGGCAAATTGCTAGAAAGCTGGGATATCAGTGAAGATGCAAAGACATACACCCTTAATGTGCGTAAAGGCGTCAAGTGGAACAATGGTGACGACTTCACTGCGGAAGATGTTGCACGCAACATCATTGGTTGGTGCGACAAGAGCGTTGAGGGTAACTCAATGGCTGGTCGTTTTGCCACCCTAATTGACGAGACAACCGAGAAGGCAATTGACGGCGCTGTTGAAGTAGTGGACAGCCATACCGTTAAGCTGAACTTGCCAGCACCTGATATTTCATTGATCGCCGGTATGGCAGATTACCCAGCGGCTATCGTTCACAAAGACTACGATTTTGAAAATGCCGTTGAAGCACCGTTAGGCACAGGCCCGTACATTCCAGAATCACTAAAAGTAGGCGAGAAAGCAGTATTGGTTCGTAACCCTGATCACACCTGGTGGAATGAAGGCAATGGTGCTTGGATGGATCGGGTTGAATACATCGATTACGGTACTGAGCCTGCGGCTCACTTTGCTGCATGCGAAGCTGATGAAGTTGACTTCACCTACAGTGTTGAAGGCGCTGAAATATTAGAATTGATGGATACGCTAGATGGCTTCGAAAAGAAAGAAGTCGTTACCGCAGCAACGATTGTTATCCGTCCTAATGCAAAAGCTGAAATAGACGGTAAAACGCCGTATGCCGATGTACGTGTTCGTCGCGCATTGGCAATGGCTGTTGACCCAGCGGTTTGTTTAGAGCTTGGTATTGGTGGCTTAGGTGTTGTTGCTGAAAACCATCACGTGGGCCCAATGCACCCTGATTATGCAGAACTGCCTAAGCAAGAAGTTGATCCAGCCGGTGCGAAGGCGCTAATGGCCGAAGCAGGTATGGCTGACTATGAGCACGAACTAGTATCACTGGACGCAGGCTACCGTAAAGATACTACCGACGCTGTTGCTGACATGCTTCGCAAGGCTGGTATCAAGGTCAAACGTACTGTATTGCCTGGTTCTACATTCTGGAATGATTGGGTAAAATACCCATACTCATCTACTAACTGGAATCACCGCCCATTGGGTGTGCAGATCCTAGGCCTAGCTTATCGCACAGGCGAAGCTTGGAATGAGTCGGGTTTTGAAAATGCTGAATTTGATGCAGCCCTTAAAGAAGCTGTCGCACTAGCAGACGTTGATAAGCGCCGTGAAAAAGTGGCTATCTGCGAGAAGCTTATGCAAGACAATGGTGTTATCGTTCAGCCTTACTGGCGTACGCTTAATAACTACACCAAGACAAACTTGGGTGGAGCGGATCATCACATCACCTTTGAGCACCGTCCTCAAGATCTATACTGGAAAGCCTAATACGTTTCCAGTAATTTGAAAAAGGGTTGCCTTCAGGGGCAACCCTTTTTTCGTTTGATCCAAGACAAAAAAATCTGGGGAGCTTGATGGGCAGTTTTTTATTGAAGCGGTCGGGGGTGATGTTGCTCACGGCGCTTTGCCTGACGTTTATTGTTTTCTTTCTTACTAATCTCGAACCCAACCTTGAAAAGCTCACCAAGAGTGAGGGCAATATGCGTATGTCGGATACGCAGGTGCAATCGTGGTTACAAAAGAATGGTTATCGCCAACCTCTTATTAAACGTTACGGAGAATGGCTGGGTGTAGCGCCCGGTTGGACTCGTACCGACCCTGAAACTGGCAAAGTGACTGGTCGCTGTATCAGACGTGCAGAGGATCCTGCTAATCCGCCGAAGTACTGTGGGTTAATGCAAGGCAACTGGGGTTTCTCTCTCGTATTTAAAGAAGATATCGCCCCCATCATTGCAGAAAAACTAGCACTCACCGGTAAGTTGATGCTGTGCGTGATGCTGGTTATGGTGCCTACTGCTTTGATTATTGGCATTATTGCGGGCATGCGCGAAGGCTCAAAAACTGATCGCTCTTTGTCGGCAGTGTCTATCCTTACCACTTCAACGCCCGAGTATGTGTCTGGCGTTATATTTATCGTGGTGTTCTCCAGTAAGCTCGTTGGGCTGAGATGGTTTAAGGGCACGGCGACGACGGCGATGGAAAACGCCACGTTTGAAAACTTTACTTTGCCGGTGATCACTTTGGCCTTGTATGGCATAGGCTATATCGCTCGAATGACACGCGCCTCTATGGCTGAAGTCATGAACGAACAATATATTCGTACCGCGCGGCTAAAGGGTTTGAGCTTTGGCGGCGTCGTACTTAAGCATGCATTGCGTAATGCGTTAATTGCACCGTTTACCGTCATCATATTGCAGATACCGTGGTTGTTAACCGGTGTGGTGATTGTCGAAACCTTATTCAACTACAAAGGGTTTGGTTGGACCCTAGTAGCGGCAGTGGGTAACAACGATATTGAGCTGTTGTTAGCCTGTTCAGTAGTGGCAGTATTTGTAGTACTGGTGACTCAACTGATATCTGATATCGGTTATGTCTTTCTCAATCCACGTATTCGGATTAACTGAGGAGACAATTATGGATAGATTAACCGCATCAGAAATTTTTATTCGTATGCTTGGCCAGTTCACTCCAGTTTGGATTGGGCTGTTTGTCATCCTTACCGTGTCTTTTATATTTAGGCGTAGGCTTGGGCTCTACGGAAAGCTCTTTGGCAGCCCTATCGGAGTTGCTGGTTTAGTCCTTGTATTGTTCTGGATACTCACCGCTATTTTTGCTGATTTGATTGCGACCATGGATCCGCTCACGCAAATATCGGGCATGAAAAACAAAAAGCCGGGTTGGCCAGTCAGCGGTATGGAAGGCCAATGGTTTTTATTAGGTGGGGATAATCTTGCTCGCGACGTGTTTAGCCGTATGGTGAAAGGTAGTCAAATTGTTTTAGCGATTGCACCAGCTGCTACTGTGTTTGCGTTTATGGTTGGTATCACCTTAGGGCTACCAGCTGGTTTTTACGGTGGCAAGCTTGATACTGCGATGAGCTTTCTTGCTAACTTAGTGTTAGCTTTTCCGGTAATCCTGTTGTTCTTCCTATTGGTTACGCCAGAGATTAGATCAACCGGTGTGCCTTTGGTGTTAGCCGGGGTCTTGTTTTTATTTCCTATTGTCTTTTTCTGTTTGTTGTTTTATTCGAAGTTTAATGGCCAGCCGGGCAAGCTCTATCTTTACCTTGGTATCACATTAGTGTTGGGCTTATGGGCCTATTCAGGGCTAGCGTTTAACAAGGATCCACTTGGTGTTTTTTATATGGATCCCAATCTGCTCAATATTTTTGTGTCAGTGGTTTTTGTTAATTCGCCTACGGTGTTTCGTATCGTGCGTGGTTTAACCATCGATATTAAAACTCGTGATTATGTAGCAGCTGCGCAAACCAGAGGTGAGGCCCCTTGGTACATCATGTTATGGGAAGTGCTTCCTAATGCACGTGGGCCGCTTATTGTCGATTTCTGTCTACGTATTGGTTACACAACAATATTGCTCGGCACACTAGGCTTTTTTGGTTTAGGTGTTACACCGGAGAGCCCAGACTGGGGCATGACGATAAATGAAGGGCGTAAGTTATTAGCTGTTTACGCACATCCTGCCTTACCGCCAACGATTGCACTGATGACGCTAGTGCTTGGGCTTAACTTGCTAGCCGACGGCTTGCGTGAAGAATCACTACGAGACTGATACGACTATGAGTGTTGAACCCATACTTGAGATCGATAATCTAAATATCTCGTTTTTTGTGCGCGCAGGCGAAATACCGGCCGTTATGGACTTCTCTTGCAAGGTCATGCCTGGCGAGACCATGGGCTTGGTAGGTGAGTCAGGGTGCGGGAAATCGACTGTTGCGCTTGGCATTATGCGAGACATGGGTAACCGCGGCAAAATCGTTGGTGGCTCTATAAAATTCCGCGGTCGCGATATGGGCGATATGAGTGAGCAAGAGCTGCGTGATATTAGAGGCTCTAAAATTGCGATGATCTACCAGGAGCCTATGGCTTCACTAAACCCTGCGATGAAGATTGGTAAGCAGCTAATGGAAGTGCTGATCATTCATGAGAATGTCTCTAAAAACGAAGCGTACGAGCGCTCGATAGACATGTTGGAATCCGTTAAATTGCCGGATCCTGCTCGCGTTATGAGTGCATTCCCACACCAAATATCAGGTGGCCAACAACAGCGTATTGTTATCGCAATGGCTCTGCTGTCAAAACCAGACTTACTGCTATTAGATGAGCCAACAACCGCGTTGGACGTTACGGTAGAAGCGGGCATTGTTGAGCTTGTCAAAGAGCTAGGTCGCGAGACCGGTACCTCGATGTTGTTTATCTCGCATAACCTAGGCTTGATACTGGAAACCTGTGATCGGATTACCGTGATGTATTCAGGGGAGGCGGTTGAAACCGGCAAAGTGCATGATGTATTTGATGAGATGCGTCATCCGTATACACAGGGTCTGTTTAATTCGATCCCGTTACCAGGCGCTGATAAAAATACGCGTCCATTGGTTTCGATAAGAGGTCAATTGCCATTACCGATGGAGCGCCCACTTGGGTGTAATTTCGGTCCACGATGTGATCATTTCGATGAAGCGGCCTGTAATTCAGCTGCAGTAAGAATGCAAGTTGTAGATGAAGAAAAGGATCATCGATCCCGCTGCATGCGCATTAATGAAATAGATTGGAACGCAGAACCTGAACGCGCGGTAGTGACAGATCCCACCAGGCCAGGGGATGTGGTGCTTGATGTTAAGGATCTGAAAAAATATTACGACGTGGCTGCTAATCAAATGTTTGGTGGAAGAGAATCCCGAACAGTCAAAGCGAATGAATCAATCACTCTACAAGCTCGTGAATCAGAAACCGTTGCAATTGTAGGTGAGTCAGGCTGTGGTAAATCAACCCTTGCAAAAGTCTTGTTGGGCTTGGAGACGGCTACTTCAGGTACGGTGACACTAGAGGATGTATCAATCGGTGATTTAGAAGTAGGTGATCGCTCTACTGACACTGTGGCATCTGTGCAGATGGTGTTTCAAAATCCTTTCGATACACTCAACCCGAGTCACTCTGTTGGTTCGCAGATAATGCGAACACTGGATAAGTTTAATATTGGCACTAACCAAGACGAAAGACGTGAACGCATGCTCGAACTGCTTGATCTAGTCAAACTGCCGCGCGCATTCGCTACCCGCATGCCAAGGCAATTGTCGGGTGGTCAAAAGCAACGTATCGGTGTTGCTCGTGCTTTTGCTGGTCAGCCTAAGGTAGTAGTGGCGGACGAGCCTGTATCAGCACTAGATGTATCGGTACAAGCGGCGGTAACTGAGTTATTAATGGAGATACAGCGCGAAGCTAAGACAACCATGTTGTTTATTAGCCATGATTTATCAATAGTGCGTTATATCGCTGATAGAGTAGTGGTGATGTATCTTGGACATATTGTTGAGCAAGGCACAACCGATGACATATTTGCACCGCCGTATCATCCGTACACTGAAGCATTGCTATCGGCTATTCCGATTGCTGATACCAGTGTTAAGAAAAAGCATATCGTGCTAGATGGTGATATTCCTTCCGCGCTTAACCCGCCTTCGGGTTGCCCGTTTCAAACGCGTTGTGGGCATAAG
>CALGND010000147.1 GCA_937958675.1 uncultured Granulosicoccaceae bacterium | reverse complement strand
CCAATCTAAAATTCCAAGTTAATAGCATAGGAAATACATACTTTCGTATAGATAAGCACACTCTGTGGAGGTTACCTACCTTCGAGAATCCGCTAAAAGTGACACATAGAGTTGGTTAATACCATTTAACAAATCGTGAAGCTGAGGCACTAAAGTAATGATTACACGACCTACCGCTACAGAAATAAATTCTGCAATTGATGAAATAACGTCGCACGAGGTGTTTCATCGATCGCCGCTAATGTGTGCGTTCCTGCGTTATGTTGCATCAGAGACGATGGCTGGTAGAGAGTCGCGTATTAATGCCTATTCTGTCGCGATCGATGCGCTCAAAAAGAATCCGACTTTCGATCCACAAGCAGACCCATCTGTTCGAGTACTTGCAAAAAGATTACGGGATTCTCTGGATACTTATTATTCACGTGCTAACGGATTCAATGTAATGATTATTATGAGGCCAGGCTCATATGTCCCAGTGTTCGAAAAAGTAGCGTACTATCCTCGTGTTTTCTAATCAGTTGCTTGTGTAGTAAATCTACTAATTGTTAGCATACGTAAGTGTCACAAGTGCGTTAGCAATCCTGCACAGCTGGAATAGAAATATTCGATATGGGCCTACTAAATTTAGTTACTCAACTATTTGCTATATCGACTAGTTCTGTTTTGGCATTTTGTACTGCGTCGATAAAGCTATGGACAGTTGTGATACCAGGCTGATCGGTTTTGCCTTCGTAACAATGTAAGTTACGAAGCGCATTTAATGCTAATTCAATATTTGCGTCCAATAGGGCTGCTACATTATTAAACCGGTGCAAGTCATTGTTAGATAGACCCGAAGATGTGCTTTCACTTAATAGTTTACGAAGCCTTATATTTTCAGCTTCTGAGCGCTCCAGTTGAGCTCTTAATAGAGTATTGTCGTTTTTAAGTTTATTGGCTGATTCGTTCATTGGGCAAAAGTCACAAACATCTCTACACGGAGTTAAATATACAGGTAAATTTAACTGGGTTTAAGAATAATATTTTAATATTCTCAAGGCGGTGACGAAGGGCCCGGCGTTACGGAGCCTCTGTTGGGTGACGAGAGATGCGACGCTCTCTTATCGCAATGTAGATACCACTGCCAGCAATAACAAATCCTGCGACCCATGTGCGAAGCGACGGTATGTCGGAAAATACAATAAACCCAATCAAAGTAGCCCACAAAAGATAGCTGTATTCAAAAGGAGCCAGAACACTCACTTCGGCAGCGCGATAGGCTGTAGTTATGCATAGAATACCGGCAGCGAACAAAGCACTGGATACCAGCACCCACATCCATGATTTAATATCCAGTGTATTCCAAGGTTGTGCCACCAGGCTCCAGATTCCGGTATCTTGTGGCATCGCTGGCCATAGGTGGATCGCTGCGCTCAACAGTAAGCAAAGAGTTGCGTAGCTTAAGGTTGTATAAAAAGTTATTGTTAGCGTGTTTTCTTTAACATTGAAATTTCTTGTGATAATCGGGATAAACGAATAGAAAAGTGCGCTCGCTAACGGCAGTAGTGCAACAGGGCGAAAAATATCAGAGCCTGGGCTCAACATAAGCACAACGGCCGTAAATCCAACGATGACTGCTAACCAACGTCGTTTACCAACGTGTTCGCCTAATAGCGGTACAGACAATGCTGTAACAAAAAGAGGAGCGGTCATATACACAGTTGCAGCATCCCCTAGGGGTATGAAGCTAAGCGCAAAGTAATAATTAGTAAAGGCGGCAAAGGCAAAAAAACCGCGTAAAAGCATAAGCTTCCAATGTTGCGTTTTTAGGAACCTCCAGCCCAGTCTAGCTCGCGCGATGCAGCCAATAATCAAGACCACGGCTAGTATGCGCCAGGTTAGGATCTGAACGACCTCGTATTGCTCGGTTAAATACTTCACTAAGGCGTCTTGTATTGCGAAGATTAGTAGCGCTGCTACCAGAAATAATATGCCTCGGGTTGTCATCAAATGAGTCGCGGATGCTAATCGTTACGCGATACTACGGGAAATGAGATGATTCCAGTAGTTATTTGTCAAATACTGGCTCACTTGACTACTGATTCGTGATACAAAGTTAAGCTGCTAAATTTCAAGGTATTTTTTCTTGAGCATCTTCTTATAGATCGCGCGGTTATGAGATTCGATGTAAATCGCAAGATGATCATCTAGGCGTTCAATATGCTTCGACAGGTTCCAAGATCGTCTCGATAGTCTGCTCATTTTGTCGCGTAACATCGCCAGCGAGTGATTGATGCTAAACAGCGGATCACGCCCGACTTTTTTCAATTCACCTTGCCCACTCACTGATCCTTTCGCGCCTTTGTGCGTTGCGTGTGCAGCGCTCGGAAAATGCCGCTTTATCACGACTGGGTAGTGTTTATGCTCGTCGGTACGAAACGTTGTATATTTAGGTAGCAAGTTCGTTAGCTGTTTGAATAAACGCTCTCGCACCCGTCGGCTGTGATCAGCCCTAAAGCCGTATTTTTTCTTTGCTATTGCAGCCAGAAGTCCAAATGCTGGTATCTGTGCAACGCAATGACCTAATATTATTCGCGTATCTTCTTGCACTACCAGGGTGCTGGAGATGGGCTTGCATTTGGTGTGTTCAGCAGTAATTAAATCATCAAACTGCACCCGATCAAACGCGCCAAATTCTGCTTGTATTTGTTGTAGCAATACTGCATTACGCCTGCGAGATTGCGCAGCTAGAAATGTTAATCGGCGAGCAATTGTGGTGCGCGACACATGAAAATGCCGGGCAGCATCGCGCAGCGACACCCGTTTACATAGTAGGTCGCGAAGCGGTTCATTAATGCGCCGTTTCTTCTGGCGGTAGCACTCGGAGAAAGTCGCATTAGAGAAGTATTTAGAGCACGCTTTGCAACGAAAACTCTGAATTCTTCGAGAATCGGAGCGGCGAAAAAAGTGGCCATTACGGACCACCAGCGCGCTGCAAGCTTGGCAGTTGGGACATTCAGGGCACATTCCGTGTGTTCCTGTAGCGGTGTGTTGAAATTAAAGAATACTACAAAAACCTATCAGTAGCGTTGTGGGCCAGTATTCAAATTTCACCGTCGCGACTCAGCTTGTGCAACTTGTCACTAATTTTGTAGTCGATAACACCGGTTATCAGTCTATTATTGCTACATAACGGGTAGGAGAAATACTTTATGAACATCCTCAATGGTGCTCGCCGATCGTTTATGGTAATGACTGGCGCAGTGTTAGTAACTGGAATCAATGGGCTATCCTCATCTGTTCGCGCCAATGACTTTGCGCCCAGCAAAACCATGCGTGGCGGCGCCAATAACTATCTGCCTGACGCCCCCATTGTTGAAAAAATAGGCGGTGGTGGCTTCTGGATGACTGGAACGGTAAAACGGGCTGGTGACGGAGCGCCCTTGGCTGGACAGCGAATCCAAATTTGGGCTCACACTACAGAAGGCCATGAAAGAGATCCCCACAGCCATGGCGCAACGCTAACTGATGCCAATGGCGAGTTTCGACTGGAGATGCCTCAAATTGTTCCGGCTTTTGGTCAGGCGCATGGCCATTTGGCCTACGACAGTGAAGACTTTAAAACGGTTTTTTTGCGGCCTGTTATGTCAAGCCCTAAAGACAATACGCTCAGCGCCCACTTCATTCTTCAAGAAGCCTAATAGACCTACAGCGACTTAGTTTGGTTTGATGCATCGATATCGCTTAATTCTAATTTGGTTAAGCCTTTTAACATTGGCTACGGTGCCGCTAGTCGCAGCTCTAATGAGTCCGCTCCTTGCGTGGCGTCAGCCCGTGTACATTGTTGCTGGTGTAGCAGGCGTATTCGCGCTGGTGCTGCTGTTGTTTCAACCGTTGTTAGCGCGTGGATTATTGCCAGGTTTTAGCCGTAAACTTAGTCGAATAGTTCATCGTCGAGTTGGTGTTAGTTTAGTTTTGGCTGTGATAGTCCACGTGGCAGGTTTATGGATTACTAGTCCGCCTGATGTAATTGATGCGTTATTATTTCGTTCTGCCACGCCATTTGCTCCGTGGGGAGTCATCTCAATGTGGTCCTTATTTATCTCGGGGTGTTTGGTTGCAACACGGCCTTTGTTAACACTACGCGGCGCTACTTGGAGCTTGATTCATCAAACACTCGCGGCAATCATCGTAGTTGGTAGCGTGGTGCATGTTGTTCTAATTGATGGCACTATGGAGGTCGTATCGAAATGGTTCCTTTGTGCTGCTGTTGTAGTGGTAACCTTGGTAGCGCTAAAACGTGCAAAACCGATTGGATAACGGCAAAGCAGATGCTAGCAAATTTACCAATGGGCAATGCGGGAACACATGCCACAACGAATCCGAAATCAAACTCTGTTACAGCTACTGAGAGTGGTTGTGCGTTTAGGTAGTAGCGACGTATCATCTCGCTTGTTTGTGGAAGCATGTCGGGAAAGTGGGCTGACTGTTAACGAGGTGCATTTTCTGCATTTCGAAACATTGTTTGATTACGGCTTTCTCAATTACGTAGTTGATGAGGCAGATGTAACAAAAAGCACCCAGCCGTTCGACATACAGCGGTTGTTAGACAAGAGCTGGGACAGGCAGTTTAGCCTGACGCATAGTGGCCTGGAGTTTCTAAATCGATATGGCCACTAACTAACGAGTCATCGCTTGCGTGCTTACAGCCCTTGACAGACGTTTTGTTCCGTAGATCCAATGAAGGGGGTTTGCGGACATTGAACATAACGAAGCCGTACACCCTGGGGAGACAACTGATCTGATCTTATTTCACTTGGTGCGTTGTTGATGCTGCCATTTAGTGATAATCCTGCGCGGTGCACACCAAGGAATGAAATCATATCGTCCTGATCAATACCATCTCCAGATACACCGATCGCTCCGACCAGCACATTGCCGCGATAAATTGGCACGCTGCCCGGGAAGATCTGAATGCCGTTTGCAATGCGCGGAGCGGTTATCTGTTCACCTGTATCCGTTATGATCATTTCCTGGATTTCCCTGACAGGTGGCCGGCCTAGAACCTCAAAGCCCTTGCCAACACAACCGTTAATTCCATCAAGCGTATTGTCTGCGGGGGGAGTGACATTGTTAGTAGCCGGCTGCGGGCTGATTGATGTGAGATCGGCTTCGATACCATTGTTTGTATTTGCCGCAGCTGCAACCACTCCGGTAAGCACAGAGTTGATCACTAAATCCAGCTGCAAGCCGGTTGAGAAAACACTCCATTCGCCGAGGGGCTTGCTCAGTGGGCCCGCATTAGTGCCGTTGATACCGTCGGGGTAAAACGGACGCGAGAGGTTTCCACCCGCCCGGTCAGAGAATGCGAAACTACCATCAAGTATGGGTGGGTTGGGGTTCGCCTCTGTGCCTAGGAAAGCGCTCAGTTGATCGAGGTAATCGAGAATACTTCCGGTTACAAGTTTTGGCAGGCCTTCGACGATTTCGGGTTGCAGATATAGATAGTCGGGGAAATCACCTTGACGGGTAGCCAGATCATCACTGAACTCGGTGTCAGTGGATGAAGCCATTACTGGCGGGTTGGTCAGGTAGGCAGCCGCACTCGGGCTTGAGAAAAACGCGGCTGTTCTTGCTTTTTGCAAGGATACATCTGCACCAAAGGTTGGGGCGTCCCTACCTCTGACCATCCCAAGATTGTTCCCCAATGTATCCACAACGGAAATAGTTACCCTGGCTGGCGTTCCAAGTGGTCTTCTGATTTGTGCTCTTGCACTGTTAGCAACGCCCATTGCCTCACTTAAGATTGCTGTTACTTCTGCTTGTGAAAGTGGTTGAGTTCCGAGAAGTGACACCGGCTCAAAGCCCCCAATGGGAGGATAGCGGTTCTGATTGTTTTGATCGACGATGACAAAAGCGTCGCGACCTGGGAACAGGTTTTCCTGATCGGCCCTGATACCAGACTCAGGTGTACCGAATACTGTGCCTTCCCGGAGAGTGCCTGTTGAGAAGTTTCTAACTGCTACCAATGAGCCGACATTGGGATCGCCAGCAAATGTACTGAACGCGGGAGCCGCGGCTGGGTTGGAAATCAGATCGCCAAAATCAGCATCTGAGTAGCGAAAAACCTTGCCTTCAACGGTTACACGATCTCGTCTGTCAATGGGTGCTCCGTAACCAAACGTTGATGCCACCGCGATAAGTTCGTCCAAGTCGGAATCAACATCAGCGATGAACTTGTCAACACCATAGACAGAATCTGCCATCACACCGACACCTCCGACTAGCGCACCATTTTTGTAGAGTGGAAGACCTCCCGCATCAGCTGCAAGACCGAGCGGAGCAGGGTGCGGGCCCGGCAATGTATCGTTGGTTTGAGAAATTTGTATTAGCTGCTGAGGAGTGAGCGCGCGAGTGAAATCTCCACATGCCAGTTGACTAAATTGAACGCCGAACAAGGGACCACCGGGCTGGAAATCCTCGCCGGGGTTAAAGTGATCTTGCACGATTTGGTTGGCTGTACGACTGGTAAATGCCATGCCTTCTGAGGACAGGTAAGCGCCGGTAATGGCCTTTGAGACAGCGGCAAGATGATCGAGGTTGAAGTCACGCAGCTGACCGACCCCACCGGGTAATTTGATGCTCTCCAGACCAGCGCTGATCCCAAACTGCTGGTCGTTTGTACTATCAATAATACCGTCGGCATCTTCGAAGTCAGTGGCGATGAGCATGAATCTGCTTTGCCGGTCACCCATACGGTAAACACCAAGGATGTTACCGACTCTGTCAACTACTGCGATGGTCGCGTCTGTGTTTCGGGTTTGAGCTTCAAATACACCCTGCGCCAACACGGTTTGCACATCGTTTATGGTGAGCCGAACGGAATCCGGATCGGTGGCATTGAGCGTACAGCTACCGTCACAGGAGCTAGTGGAATCGGCTCCCGAGCTGTCTACGGTGAGGCTGCCATCAGAGCAGGCTACCAAGAGCATCAAGAGCGCGATAGGGAGAACAATATGGAGTTTTATTAAAGCCACAACCCTTCCTTTGCTAATAGTTGTATGCATCAATGGCGCCGGGTGTGGCGCCATTTCAGCGACCTTCTGAATCCAGTCAAAAATTATGCGAACAGCGATATGCAAGCAGCGTTAATTTTTTGGACATTAAATTGTCAGATAAAAATTGTCAGATAATTTTTGGCCAGCAATTTTGACTAGATTATCGATTGCCTTACTGATCCGGCAATGCTACGCCTAAAAATGGCCAAGTATCAAGCAGAATACTATCATTGTCTGCCAAATCGGAAACCGGCATATCCTGAGAAACCAAATGACGCAGCGTATCATCAATAACGTCTCGTTCTAGCGTTCTGCCACCGCAATCGTTAGCGCCCAAGCCGATTTCAACGGCGAGATAGGCGTCGCAATTAGCAACCGCTGTGTTGATGATCAGTCGATCATCAACCAACAGACCTGAAATGGTGTCTACATCAAGTAGTGCATTGCCCTGGATACCATCCAGGCCATCTATAGTGACCAGCCTTTCTCTAATCAGCCCCTGGAATTGGCCCGCCCAATTAGCCGGGTCTCCTGATAGGTTGTAGGTATCTCTCATATCCTGAGATTCAATGGCTGCGGTAGTGATTCCTGGGCGGCCCATGCGATCGAGCGTGTTGACAGATATGCCGCTGTCCGTTCCCGGATCGCCTGTCGCGCCAGTTGTTGTTCCGGTGGTTGTACCGGTTGTTGTACCGCCACCGTCGTTATTGCTACTGCTACTACATGCCGCGAGCGTAGCAACAAGCCCTATAGTGAATGCTGTTTTAAATACTAATTTGTTAGTCATAACTAGTGTCCTTGTCTGGGTTCCGTTCGAGAACGGCTGTTAATTTGATTCGGTGGCCGTCCATATCCTAAGTTGTGGATCTTCTTGATTGTTCGTAAGCAGATTTCTATCAATGCCTAGAACGATGGCCAGAATATTCATATTCGCGAAGGTATTGGTCAAACCTCCTTCGTTTTCAGGCTGTGGATCGGTGAATTGCGGAGAGCCTGCATCTAGAGAATTAGCGAGACCCGGGCCGTTAAAGAAGAATGGATCGTCTCTTAGGCCTGTATATACTCTCAGGCCGTTTCCGGGTTCTATAGTGGTGCCTAATGCACCAGCAGCTGTGATGCTACCCAGCGAACAGCTGACTTGATCGGTAGTTGGAAAGGTACAGGTTATTTTTAGGTGATCGCCAGGCGTGCCGCCGTCATAGTTCTGCACAAAAAATTGATAGTTTAAGTTTGTCGAGAATGTCGACTGCGTGTTGGCGTCAGGAAAAATTGTCATGATCATGACAACCTCTTCTGCATCTTCAGGGTTCATAAATGCATACAAATCATTTATGTCACTTTGTTTTACGGTGATCTCGTCGCTTCTGAGCAAAGGACTGTCAGCATGATCGGCTGCCTTTGTAATCCCGGCGAAACACGCCGTTGCAATGAGGCTCGCGGCGAGTGTGCTGCGGTATAAATAGTGTTTTTTCATCATTGTGTCGCTCCCTTCGTCTTTTCGTTACTGATCCGGTAGGTTGTGTTTCCAAGATGAGTCTTGTCTGTATAGCTCCGTTGCGTTGCAGTGAAGAATGACAACGTTGACTGAACGTACTGGAAGAAAAAATCGCAAAATATCATTTGTAAACTAACTCCATGTAAATCTACGTAGGTTGGCACAGTCGTGCTTACCATCGGTAACTGCGTTCTTTCTAGATTCGCAGTATGTCACTGTGTACGGTTTAGGGCGGCAATCGGATTTGCGCCGTAAACCACTCCAATTCCGTGTATACACTATTACATATATTCAAACCGTGCGTCTGCGAAGAACGAGGATGCATTGGTGTCATTGCTTTATTCATACTGCATCTGAGGCTGATTTGTCGAAAATCATGGTCTCCGCATTACTCTGATCGCTATCAATTTTAGAATTGATAGATTGTGATTAAATGGCGGCTTCCTGTTCCACATATATTGTATTATTATCAGAGCATTGGCGGGATTTCTAGCTACGTTGGCTGGCCCTAACAATTTCGTGCGTAAAGTTATTTGCCGCTGCGGCATTTTCAGGGTACTCGGTTCAAATTGGATCAGGCACAGATCCAAATCAATACTAGTCCCGTAGCAAATACTGTGGAATCGAATCTACTGTGGAGTCGCATCAATTTGAGCTATTGCAGCAACAAGTTACACAACATGGATGCAGCATTAGGCCTGTTGCGTTGCGATGTGCAGGGCACGAGTCTGGTGAGTTTTTATTCGCTTCAAATAGTAATGGCTAGTAAGGTAACCTTCATTGGAAGCTCGGTATGTACTCAGAGAGCGATTCGATGGTTGCTCAGCGGTAGTCTATAGATATGCAGACTTATCAGATAGCCATAATCGGATCTGGTCCTGCCGGTATTAGTGCTGCAGCCCGTGCTGCCGCTCGTGATCAAGAAGCCGGTGGCGAGCACACACATATCCTTCTCGAATCATTTGATCTTCACGCTAAAACTATTCAACAGTACCAAAAGGGCAAGCTGGTCATGGCCGAACCTGGCTATTTGAATTTACGTAGCGAATGTGAATTTGAAGAGGGAAAGCGCGAGAGCATACTTGGTTCATGGGCGGATACAATCAAACGCTACAATATCAATATTCGATATGGTGCAGAAGCGGTATCGATTTCAGGGTCGCAGGGGGATTTTGAAATCAAGCTGGCAAATGGCGATGCCATTCGTGCGATCAATATCGTACTAGCGATAGGTGTGCAGGGCAATCCTCGTCGAGTAGGCGTTCCTGGCTCAGAAGACCCTCTTGTACAGTATCAGCTTGATGATCCTGACGAATATAATAATGAAGATATTTTAGTTATAGGTGCAGGTGATGCGGCGATAGAAAATGCTTTAGCGCTGGCAGATAATAATCGAGTAACACTGCTAAACCGAAAGGGCGAATTTAGTCGTGCTAAAGAGGGCAATCTGAATGCCATATTAGCCGCTATCGTTAACGATGGTGTCACGCTCAAGTGTTTATATTCTTCGTCTGTAAAAGAGATGGAAAACATTAGCGACGATACGCTAAGTGTTACATTGAACACGCCTGATGGCGAAAGCACACTGTGTTTTAATCGTGTCATAGCGCGACTTGGCGCAATAGCGCCCCGACGATTCGTCGAGTCTTTAGGTATCGAATTTCCGAACAATAACCCAGAGTCTTTGCCGGAACTGGATAAGTTTTATCAATCAAACGTTGCCGGTATTTATATTGTAGGTGCACTAGCAGGATACCCATTGATTAAACAAGCGATGAATCAAGGTTATGACGTCGTTGAATTTATTAATGGGAATGATATCGCGCCGGCCGACCAGCCTCTATTGGAATACAGATTTAGCGGATTGCCGTTTCAGCTTAGTGTTGATGAAACAGCTGAAAGACTGCGTGCTCGAATTCCAATGTTTGATCAACTCAACGCGCTCCAATTCAGAGAGTTGTTGATAGAAAGCTCAATGACAGTGACTTACCCACCCGGGCCAGAGTACACCGAGTTGTCCCAAAAGCTTACGACCATTGAGCAGGGAATGGATTCCTCGATGAGTGCTATTTCAATAACTGCCTTACGCCAAGAGGGTGACATTATTTATGATCGAGGCCAGTTTGGCACTTCATTTTTTACCATACTAGCCGGCGAAGTGTTGATTGAGTCTACACTGGACGATGGGGAGATTGTTAAAGCGACGCTAGAAAGAGGGGAGTTCTTTGGCGAGATGAGTTTGTTGTCCGGTCATCCGCGCTTGGAGCGTGCGATTGCTGGCGTAGGTTGTATTCTCATCGAAACACCCAGACGTACGATGTTGAAACTCATCAGCTCTAACAGTGCAATTGCCGAAGGGATCTCCTTGGTATTCACTTCTCGTGAACTACAGCGAAACTTTGCGCCGCGCACTAGTTTGTCTCAGCTGCGTAAATTAGCTGGCGATATTGAATCGATACAACTTAAAGCGGGTGAAGTGCTGTATCGAGAGGGAGACACCGAGCAAGTACTTTATATCGTAAAGTCGGGTGGCATCACCTTATCAAAAGTTGTTGATGGATCAGATATATTTGTGCATCAAGCACGTACCAGCAGCACGATCGGGCAGCTAGCATTGATGGGTGATACAGCACGACGTGAAACTGCAACTGCTACGGTTCAATCAGAAGTACTGAGATTGGATCGAGAGTCCTTTTTGGCACTGGTCCAATCAGAAGATGCTCCGATCGAAGCGTTACAAAGAGATGTGGCAGATCAAATTTCGAGCTATACAAAAATGGAGGTGCGGCCAGAGGCTGGGAAAGCTATCGATTTTATGCTTGATGAAGGATTGGGTGAAGCCACAAATGCATTGATAATTGATGAGTCACTGTGCATTGGTTGCGATAATTGCGAAAAAGCGTGCGCTGAAACCCATGATGGGATTTCGCGATTGAACCGTAAGGAAGGCCCAACGTTTGCAAACATACACATTCCCATCTCCTGCCGCCACTGCGAACAACCGCATTGTATGAAGGACTGTCCGCCCAATGCAATTAGGCGCGCTGATTCTGGTGAAGTGTTTATCAATGGCGACTGCATCGGATGCGGTAACTGTCAAACGAATTGCCCTTACGATGTTATTCGAATGACTGCAGAAGCACCGAAGAAGCCTGGGCTGTTCCAATGGATGTTATTTGCACTGGGCAACGGTCCCGGTGAAAGCAAAGGCCATGCTGCCTCTGGTGATACGAATCAAGTCAAGAAGGCCACCAAATGCGATGCCTGTGTTGACCTTCCCGCTGGGCCTGCATGCCAGAATGCCTGCCCAACTGGCGCAGCGTATAGAGTTACGCCCGAACAGTATCTAGCACTGGTAGAGGAAAAGCAGCGATGATACATACTGGCATTCTGGAATACAAAAAGTCGCGCTATTTCTGGTGGTCATTAGTACTTATTATTGTGTGTGTAATGATCTACCTGACCCAAAGCGCAGACGATCCACCTAATGGTGGTACTTGGCAGGGCTATACAACCGGAACCATTGGTGCTGTGCTCATTGTTTGGTTGTCTTTACTGGGTATTCGCAAGCGAAATTATCGATCACGCAGTGGAACCGTCGCTGGTTGGACGTCTGCGCATGTCTACTTAGGAGCATCTGTCGTTATTATCGCGACACTTCATAGTGCCAACCAACTCGGTTGGAATATCCATACACTCTCATATGTGCTGTTGTTGGGGGTGGTGCTTAGTGGCTTTGTTGGTCTCTACTACTATCTGACACTGCCGCAGATAGCCCTCAAAAATCGTAACGGACAAACTCGTGATTCACTCTTTGCTGAATTATTTGAACTTGATGAGCAAGGTAAGGAAATAGCAACCCGATGTAGTTCGGATATTTCGCTAATGGCCAACAGCGCTATTGCAAGAACCAGCATTGGAGGTGGGGTGCTAGCTCAATTATTACGTAGCGACAATTCGAAAGTAAAAATTGAACAAGATAACAATCAGTTGCTGGTAGAGAACCGCGACCAAGCACGAGTGCTACAAATAATAGCTAATCGAATTCCCGATGCGGCACGACAATCTGAAGTGGGTCCTTTGCGGGAATTATTATCTGTATTAAGCCGGCGGCAAGCTGTCATAAGGCGAATCGTTCGGGATATACAGCTCCAGGGAATGTTACGGATTTGGCTATATATACATATTCCTTTGACTGTCGCGTTGCTGATTGCATTGACAATGCATATCATCGTGACTTTTCTCTACTGGTGAGAGATTCTGATGCTGACTTCTAGCAAAAATGGGGCATAGCAATTGGACGTCTTAATCAGGCAAAGGGATGTGCGCAAACAACTCGCCTCAATCGATCGTAGTATCGCTTCAAGCGTTGTTACTATTGGTAGTGATCCTGATCAGGACATCAGGCTAGGTGGTGTTGGTGTGCGTGGAAACCACGCTCAACTTAAGCAAGGCGTTAGCGGTGTAGAGATAATGTGTACCCGCGGCGCTACCGTTTCGGTCAATGGTGAGATGGTCAACCGGTCTGGGTTGAAACCAGGAGATAAGATCAATCTTGCTCAGAACGAAATCATCATCGTTAATGCGCCGGCAGGGTTTGATATTGCACTGGACCTAACACCTGCAGCAATGCAAGCATCGTCTGTTGCAGGCGCTTACAAAACCGACCTAAGTCAGACCAAGCTAGGGATGAGGAAGTTAGCATGGACCTTGTCCATAACAGCGCTTCTTATTTCGATGCTTATTCCCTTGGGCTATCGTTTTCTAACGAACTCTGATAACACCTTAGCGAACACGCTACCGTTTACCGACTCCGCATGGTCTAGTGGGCCATTACATGAAGCGCATTCCGCTCTAGAAAACAACTGCAAGGCTTGCCACCAAAAACTCTTCCAAAAAGTAACGAACGCTGCTTGTGATCAATGCCATTCGTCAACCGTGGACCATATCGCTGCTGTCGAGCAGAATGCGCATCTAGGTTTGGACATTAACGGCCGCTGTGCAAGCTGCCACAAAGAGCACAACGAACCGATTTCGACACTAGTAGATTCATCAAATTCGGTTTGCACAGCTTGTCATGCTGACGCCGATTTAATTGCCAGTAATCGTTTGGATACGACTACATTAGGACGTGTATCAGAGTTCTCCTTAGAACAACATCCTGCTTTCACAGCGGTAGTTTTAAACCGGCCTGCGGACGAGCCTATTGATTCAGTGCAACCGTGGCAAGCAGCTAGAGTGTCACTGCCCAGTGATAAAGAGAATTCGCAACTAAAGTTTAATCATGAAGTTCATCTGAACGCTGGCAAGGTACTGGACAGTGGTAGCCAGGCATTAGCGTGTGGAAACTGTCACGCTCTTGATGCTGATGGTGAGCACTTTAACAGCATTAATTATGAAACCAATTGTGCGAATTCAGGATGTCATGAACTTGCGCTGGATGTGCGAAATAGATTGCCGCATGGTTATCCCGATATCGTTGTTTCTGCAGTGGAGGGTTATTATCTAAGAAAATTTGGTAGTAATAGAGTAACCGAGGATGCCAGATCTAGCACTCAAACCGATAAACGTCGCCGTTTCGGTGGTAGCGAAAAAGAAGAATGTACTGATAGTGCCTATGATTGTGCCTTACAACTAGCCGATGACAAAATCATTGAGCAATTTTCTGTAAAGGGATGCGTTACTTGCCATATCATTGAAGATACGGAAGGCGAGAGTAGTGCGGATCGGTTTAAGGTGGGAGTGGTGAAACTGAATGAAGATTACCACCCGAGCGCAACATTTGACCATGAAAGCCACGAAATATTGATTGAACCGGGAGAAAAGAACAATATTCAGGGCAAAGAGGCTTGTTTGTATTGCCATAATGCCTCGAATTCCTCGTCAAGTAATGATATCTTAATGCCAGAGTTAGAAACCTGCACGGTTTGCCATGCAGACCAGCAAGTTGTGGGAACAGTGGAGCTCGGCTGCACGCAGTGCCACGCATATCATCCACGTCGGCAACCGATTCTCGATAGCCTTGGTTCGCTCAAGTGAGGCGCAATGAAGTTCAAAAATTTAAGAAATTCGAATATGAGAAATGCTGATTAGATTAAATTAAATGTTGTGCCCTACACAAGTGTTGAAGTTTGATTGGTGAAACGTGTTTTTTGGAATCAATGGAATAGTTGATAACGGAATGGATAATAAAAAACAAAAAACTATATTAGCAATGCTGCCACGTAGTTTTACGATACGGATGCCAATTCGGCTAAGCAGTGTAGCTGCTGTCATCGGCTGTTACTCGCTATTCGTTACTGGGATGGTCGTTATCCCAAACGGGCAGGTTTATGCGCAGTCTTGTTACTTGGATAATAGGGGTAGGATTGTAACGCGCAGGCGGCCTGGATATGAACAAGTCGAGTGTCCAGCTCCTGATGTTGCCACGGATGATCAGCCGTCAGTAAGTGTTCCGGCGCAACCGGCGGATACAAGCCCGGCTGCAGCTGAAACTGAAACAAACAACAACGTTGTCCAACCTGCAGCTCCTTCGCTCGGCACACCTTCTCGGCGTCTTACCACCGAGGGCTTCGAGCTAGGCGAACGTAAACCAGATTCAGGTTCGCCCAATAGTAGACGACGCAAGAATGCTCCATCACCTATTCAAAAGCCTGCACTAGCGGATTTCAAACCATCAATTCCTGTACCTGATCGGTGGCGAGTCGTCGATGATCAGCTCGGCTATAAAGAAAGCTTGTTTGATCCTTATAATCGTAGCCCGCTCAAAGCTGATAAACCACTTCACAGTGATTGGTTTTTCAACGTCGCAGTAATAGCTGACACAATTGTAGAAACACGGAGCATTCCTACGCCAGTTGGCGCATCGTCGACTCTGACTAATGGTGGTTCTGATGTTTTCGGTGGCGATTCGCAATCACTAACTGCGCAAATTCTTGCCACAGAGCTGGTGTACTACAAAGGTAATACAGTATTTAAGCCACCTGACCATGAGTTCCGGCTCACAGCAGCGTTTAACTACAACTTTACTGAACTGGACGAGCTTCAAGGCGTTAACGCCGATCCGCAAGATGGCGAAACAAGACGAGATCAGCACTTGGGCATCCAGGCTGCGTTTTATGACAAACATTTACGTAATGTGTCTGATCGCTATGATTTTGATAGCTTCCGCATCGGCATACAGCCATTTTCTAGTGATTTTCGTGGTTTTCTCTTCCAAGACAATCAATTTGGTGCGCGTTTGTTTGGTACCCGAGATAACAACAAGTGGCAATACAACCTGGCATGGTTCCGGCGCATAGAGAAAGACACCAATAGCGGTCTGAATGATCTAGGCAAAGGTTTGCGTGACGATGATGTGTTTGTTGCCAATGTTACTCGGCAGGACTGGCCATTTTTAGGCTATTTTTCTCAACTCACTGCGCTATACAATCGAAATGGCGAAGACGAAGACTTCTATTATAACAATAACGAATTTATTGAACGTCCTGCTTCACTCGGCAGAGAAACTCCTCGTGGCTACGACGTACTTTACCTTGGCTACAATGGCGACGGTCATATCGGTCGGCTCAATTTAACTACTTCGGCCTACTATGCTGTGGGTACGGTTGAACCTGGCGTGTTTGTCGATAGTGCCGTGGACGTGAGTGCCGTGTTTGCAGCAGCGGAGCTTTCTGCTGATTACGATTGGATCAGGCCTCGCTTTTCGTTTCTGTACGCCAGTGGCGATGAAGACCCATTCGACGACGTTGCGACAGGCTTCGATGCAGTATTCGAGAATCCTCAATTTGCCGGCGGTGAAACCAGCTATTGGAATCGCCAAGCCGTGCCATTGATAGGCGGTGGCCGAATTGCTTTGTCAGGCAGAAACTCATTTCTCAATGCAATGCGATCATCTAAAGAAGAAGGCCAAAGCAATTTTACCAACCCAGGTATGGTGTTGCTCGGTATTGGAGTCGATATGGATATTTTGCCGGAGCTACGGCTCAGTCTGAATTTGAATCAACTGCAGTTTGATAACACTGCTGTATTGGAAGCTGCGCGAAATCAACCGGATATCAGTAACGATATTGGCACTGATTTTTCAGCGGCTCTTATCTATCGCCCTTGGATGTCACAAAATATAGTGTTGCGTGCCTCTTATGCGACGCTTATTCCGGGACAGGGTTTTAATGATCTATTCCCAAATGAAGATGCAGATTATTTCTTGTTTAACGCCACTTTCAATTATTAGGGATCAGATTATGTTGAAAATTGAAGGTAGTTTCAAAAACAGGTCATCCAGTGAATTTAACAAGCTTGTTTTGATTGCTGCTGTGTTGTGTTGTTGGTTTGTATTATCACCTTCGCAAACTTTTGCAGCCTCAGGCGGATACGGTGACAAGGTAAAGCGTAGTTATGCGGTAACACCGGCTGCGCCTAGTTCTCAAAGTGCTGATGATGTTAAAAACAAAAGCGCTGGTTGCGTTAGTTGCCATGTAGATAATGATCTTCCTAGCATGCACGCAAACCCGGCGGTTAAGTTAGGCTGCGTCGATTGTCATGGAGGTGATAGTCTGGTAACACGACAAGAGTCTCTGGGCAGTGATTCTGCTGAGTACCGAAGGCTTACCGATCAAGCACATGTACTTCCAACCTATCCTGAGGCATGGAATTTTCCGTCCAGCGCTAATCCGGAACGCACTTATACTTTGCTTAATGAGGAAAGTCGCGAATTTATTCGATTTGTTAATCCATCGGATTATCGCGTCGCGAGCGAATCCTGCGGCGCTTGTCATCAAGATATTATTGAAGCTCAAAAAAGAAGCTTGCACTCGACAGGCACGATGTTGCTTGGTGGCGCGGCTTATAACAATGGCATTCTACCGAACAAAGTTTATAACTTAGGTGAATCCTACGATGATAATGGCGACGCTGTTGTTCTGCTTGGACCAGTAATACCCAAAGACCAACAGCAAGCTGCCGCGGATGCTGGAATACTCCCTGAAGTGTATCCCTTACCTGCTTGGGAAACAGTTTTACCCGGCGATGTGTTCAGAGTATTTGAGCGTGGTGGCCGTAACATCAGTAATCTTTTTCCTGAAACAGGCGTACCAAATGCAACAGGGTTGTTGCAACGATTAGAAGAGCCCGGACGGCCGGATTTTCGTCAATCCAATCGTGGCCCTGGCACAGGGGCCAGAATTTCAGTACCGTTGATTAACATCACTAAAACGCGGCTCAACGATCCGCTAACGTGGTTCTCTGGCACCAATGATCAACCAGGGGACTATCGCCAGTCTGGTTGTTCTTCCTGTCACAGTGTGTATGCAAACGATCGAGATCCCGCTCACTCCGGGCCGTATGCAGCAGCTGGGCGAGACGGCCACACTCAAACCGCCGACGAAACAATACCCAAAGGCGAGAGTGGGCACCCAATAAAGCACGCTTTCACCAGGGCGATCCCGACTGCACAGTGCATGGTATGCCATATGCACCAACCGAATATGTTCTTAAATACTTACATGGGTTACACCATGTGGGATTACGAATCAGATGCACCTCGGATGTGGCCTGAAGAGCAACAGTACCCCACAGATGCAGAAGAATGGAGCGTTTTGGATCGTAACCCAGAAGGCGCGTCTCCACGTGGTAAGTGGGCTGATGTGGAATTTTTGCGTACTGTTTGGGACCGTAATGACGAAATGGAAGATACGCAGTTTGCCGATTATCATGGCCAC
>CALGND010000146.1 GCA_937958675.1 uncultured Granulosicoccaceae bacterium | reverse complement strand
TTAAACAACTGGACTCGCTCACGCCGACTGTGATCAGCCCGATAGCCGTATTTTTTCTTTGCCACTGCAGCCAGAAGCCCAAATGCGGGTATCTGCGCGACACAATGCCCCAGCATGATTCGCGTATCTTCTTGCACAACGACGGTAACTGAGATGGGTTTACACTTTGTGTGTTCAGCGGTAATTAAGTCGTCAAACTGTACCCGATCAAATACACCAAATTCCGATTGTATTTGCTGTAGCAATAGCGCGTTGCGCCTACGTGATTGCTCCGCTAGAAATATTAAACGCCGGGCAATAGTGGTACGCGACACCTTAAAATGCCGGGCAGCATCGCGTAGTGAAAGCCGTTTGCAGAATAGATCACGTAGGGGCTCATTGATCCGCCGTTTCTTTTGGCGGTAGCAATCAGAGAACGTCGCATTGGAGAAATACTTGGAGCACGCTTTACAACGGTAACATTGAATTTTGCGTGAATCGGAGCGGCGAATAAAGTGGCCATTACGGACCACCAACGCGCTATTTGCGCGGCAGTTGGGGCATTCAGGGCACATTCCGTGTGTTCCTGTTGTGGTGTGTCGAGCCTATAGCGTACTACAAAACTACATCAGTAGCGTTGTGGGCCAGTATTAACATAATTCATCTCAATTCAAACATTAATTATCTGTGTCACCACAATAAACTCATGCTCATTCAAATGAAATCGAGCTATCAGTCGTGTTCAGCCTGTTGTTTTATATCGTTGTTTTAGCAATTTTGGCCCTATTCGCATGGTTCGTTTTTGTGTCATCTCGGCTTATTTTGGCGACTATAATGAACAAAACACCCCTTGCATCTACGTTTAACTTTAACACCCTAAGCGAATCACTCACCTTGCGCTCAATCATCATCGGCGTACTCGCTTTATTGATGTTGATACCGCTGGGACTAGTAAATGAAACTGTTGCAGAGCGCGGCTCACGATATAATTATGTGCTCAGCGATATTGCGAGTACATGGGGGCAGCCGCAAACCTTGTCTGCAGCCATGGTTGTAGTGCCTTATGTTGAGTCGGTGCAAACTGAGGAAACCATAACCGATGCCAAAGGCGAGCAACGCATTGTAGACAAGGTAAGGCTGGTTACACATAACGCCTACTTCTTGCCCAAAGCATTGGCAATCGATGTCAACATAGCTGATGAGGTTCGCCAGCGAGGAATATTCAAGTCACTGGTGTACAACGCGGATGTATCGGTAGAGGCCGAGTTTGAATCTTTCGATGTGAATTCCCTTTCAGATAACATCAGCACGATTCACTGGAACAAAGCATGGCTAACCATTGGTTTATCCGACACTCGTGCCATTAACAGTGTTAAGTCTTTTAAGTGGCGGAACATTGATAAAGCACTGTCACCTGGTACTCGAATAGATGAAATTACTTCTGGATTCCATGCAGAATTGAATTTAGATGAGATTGAATTTTCTCAAAAGGGCGTGAAGAAGCTTGAGCTAAGCTTGAATATAAAGGGATCCGGTGCATTTCAATTTACGCCGTTCGGCGAAACTACCAATGTCAGTATAAGCTCTACCTGGCCACATCCCAGCTTTAGTGGTAGTGCGTTGCCGAATGATTATCTTATCGATAATGACGGGTTTGAAGCGAACTGGACTATCCCTCATCTCGCACGCAACTATCAGCAACACTGGAGCAGTTCGCAAGAGCATGCCAATCTGTTGGAGTTTACTGCAGGTGTGTCCATGTTTGAGCCAGTGTCGCTATATTCGCAAGTAACCCGTGCAGTTAAATATGGCCTTCTCTTTATCGGCCTTACTTTCTTAACCTTGTTTATTTTTGAAATGGCTATCGATCGTAAACTACACATTGTTCAATATGCATTGATTGGCGTGGCTTTAAGCTTGTTTTTTTTGATGCTGCTGTCGCTATCGGAGCACACAGCATTCATCAAAGCGTATGCCAGCGCAGCGTTGCTGACAATATCAATGATCAGTTGTTATGTTTGGATGGCTCTGCGAAGCTTTGCCAGGGCGAGCATGGTTTTCTTGATGTTGTCCGGCCTTTATGCAATATTGTATTCGTTACTGCAGTTCGAAGACTACGCACTGTTAGTGGGTACAGGCTTGCTAGTGTTTGTTGTTGTGGTGTTGATGTTCTTAACCAGAAATATTCAGCAACAGCTAAAGTACGATAATGCGGTTTCTGTAACGGCTGACGAGATAGCCTAGGTTTGTATCTATGTGTTGAGGTATCTTCTGTGATGCACCTAACAGTAGGGTACGTTACCCAGTTTTAATCTACAGGTGAATACGCTCGCAGCCGTAACAAATAATAGATACGGAGATTTACCGATGAGAATATGCCTTAGCTTTGAAACCCGTTGTGCCTGTTTATTGGTTTCAACGCTCACGATTGTGTCTGCTTGCAGTAGCTCGACAACAACACCTCAAACAAATCAAACATCTGGTGAAAATGTAATATCTGTCGATAATCATGAGCTGGAATCCCCAACAACTGGTCCTGCCGATAATGCTAACCCTGCAGAACAACCACTTATCAACCTTGCTAACTTCCGGTTCGTAGGTGGCTTTACAGTACCAGCAGATCAGTACGGCGAAACCAGCTTGAACTATGCAAAAGGTGTTATAGAGCAAAGCGATAATTCTCTATTTATTGTTGGCCATGAACACCATGACATGATCGCTGAATTTACTATTCCAGAAATTATCAACAGTCAAGATATTAGCGCTCTTAACAACGCTGGTGATCCAATTCAATCGCCGGTAAGTGTGTTGGATCGTTCCGCGAGTAGTAACACACAAGCGATTGATGACATCACTGGCTTGGAAGTTATTGATGGGAAGTTAGTGATTAATGCTAATGAGTACTACGACGCCGCTACCGATAATACTCACACTACTTTGTTAGCGGAGAATGCCTTCGATCTACAATCATCATCGATTGATGGTTACTACGAATTAAATGGTGCAGCACATGCCGCCGGGTGGATGTCCAGTGTGCCACCAGAATGGCAAACTACAGTGGGTGGAGACTACCTCAGTGGAAGCTCAAGCGGTCGGCCAATTATTAGCCGTCACAGCGTTGGCCCATCTGCGTTTATTACATCCGCTAGTGATTTGCTCGAAGCCGATGCGGGCGATCTTGAAATTCCGACTACTAAATTACTCGATTTTAGTTTAGAGCAGCCTCTGCACGAAGATCTATTTAACGAGACTCGCAGCAACGACTTATGGACACACACATCGGTTGCGGTTTATGGCTTTATCGTCCCGGGCACCCGAACCTACGCCACGTTTGGCCATTCCAGTGGGCACCAGTCTGGCATTGGTTACAAAATAACGCAGACCGATGGTAACTTGTGCGGTGGTTACTGTCCCTTTGATTCCAATGATCAGTACAACTATTACTGGTTTTGGGATATGAACGATTTACTTAGCGTTAAAAACGGCGAGCGCCAAGCGCACGACGTGCGGCCCTACGCACATGGGCAATTCGAAGTTCCATACCAGACAAGCGGATTTAACCCCATTGGTGGAGCAAGCTATGATGCTGTAACTAACACCTTACTGGTGAGCGTACTGCGCGCCAATAACACCCAAGGCACTTATAGTAATACACCGGTCATTGCCGCTTTTGAGTTTTCGCAATAGCCTATGCGTGAACCCTTAAACCCAACAAGCTTTGTCCTTGTCAACCAACACTGCCCGGATCCCTTCTATAAAATCTGGATGCCGAACGGCTTCATCAGCGGCTTTCAATTCCAGTTGTAAGCAACTTGCTAGATCGTGCTTTTTTGCCTCGTGCAATAAACGTCGAGTTAGGTTCATTGCGAACGGTGACATGGCCTCTAAACGAGTTAATAGCATTGAAGCATCGTCGTTTGTATCGCTGGCAGCTGCTAGAGTTTGCTTTAATGCAGATTGATCACTTGCACTGAACCAAGCTTTACGGTTTTCCATCGTTTTACTAAACACATCAGTTTGAGTCTCTATTGCTAATGCATCTAAAGTATCGCCTAGCGCCTCACGCCCGCCTTCTTCTAAGGTTTTGCCTAAACTCGGCCAGCGATCAGCCGGTACACAGTGTGTTGCCAAACCGACTTCAACCGCCTCGCGTCCCTTTACGCTAACACCAGTTAACGCCAGCCATAAGCCAGCACCGTTAGGCAGATGGGATAAGAAATAGGTACCGCCCACATCGGGAAAAAAGCCGATAGCTGTTTCCGGCATAGCAAGGCGAGCTGTTTCGCTAACGACGGAATACTTGCCGTGCACGCTTAAGCCCAAGCCCCCGCCCATGGCGATGCCGTCAATCAGTGACACATAGGGCTTCGTGCATTGAGCGATATGTAAGTTAAGCGCGTACTCTTCTGCAAAAAAGGCTTGCAGCTCATCCCATTTTTGATCGATGGCTAGCAGGCGAGTGGCCTTCATATCGCCACCGGCGCAAAAGGCTTTTTCGGTAGTAGAGCGAATGATCACTACATCAACTTGATCATCAGCCTCATGTGTACGGATGCCTGCGTGTATATCCCGAATCATATCGTGAGTCAGCGAATTGAGTGCAGAAGGCCGGTCAAGCGTAATATAGCCAACCTGGCCTTGCCGATCGATATGAATATTGCTCATCGTTGATTACTTTAGTTGGCCGAATTGAACAAACATTTTAACGTGTTAAATCGCTAGTAGGGCGCTGGCCACACTGTTAAATAAGAGCAGCTGCGGGTTTTATAAAATACCTTTACGTCAATGGTAGAGTAGGCGTGATCAACAGGTATATAAAGGAGGCCTAGTGAAGCAATCGTTATTAAATTTCTTTCTATATTTAGTGCTATTTTCTCCTCACGATGTGATGGGCAGTTCGGTTGATTTTGAGCCCCAACAACTTTGTAACCCTGATTTTATCTGGCATCCTGAAAATCTTATAAGTGCGCATGAAATAGATGTAAATTTTGATTCTACTAATGAGCTGTTGCTTTTGATTCAGTACAATAATAGCGCCCGTTTTCATTTGTTCCATCACGCTGACTGTGGGTTTGAAGTAGTTACTAATAATCAGGGCGATCCCATCAGTTTTTTGAGTTACGCATCCAGCTTTGCATGCCAGCCAATTGGGTGCCACGAAATGACATTTTGTGTAAATAGCGACAGGCGACGTTATTTGGTAAACGTAAGTGGTCGACATACGCTTACCCTTGAAGAAACGCATAAGTGGCAGGACGGAAGCCTTTCTGATGAAAATGTCACAAGCCAGATCAGGATCACTAAATATCTCCTAGTTGGCGGAGAGTTAAACGAGGTTGACTCACAAGTGGTACCCGACGTACTGAAAAATATGAGTTTGTTCAACTCGACTAGTCGTGGAGGCGAAGGAGATGAGGTGGGATTTGGGATTAGCTCCTGCAATTAGTAATATGATTTAGTAGACGTTGCTTGCATTAGTTTTAGTAGACTAGCTCGTTGTTATACGCCCTTTCAGTTGTATGATATCCGCTAAATGCTGCTTTGAAAAAGTTTAAGCAGATTTAATTACCGAGAAAATACTATGAAGTCAGTATCTTTAGTTTTGGGCAGTGGTGGCGCCAGAGGGTTAGCGCACATTGGCGTAATACATTGGCTTGAGGATAATGACTACAAGATCGAATCCATTTCAGGCTGCTCTATAGGAGCTCTCATTGGTGGTATTTACGCTGCAGGTAAGTTGGAAGAATTCGAAAAGTGGGTATGCGCAATATCAACACTGGACATAGTCACTTTGCTTGATATTTCTTGGAGCGGGAATGGCTTGGTCAAGGGCGATAAGATCATTAACACTTTGGTTGACCTTGTTGGTGATTTAAAGATTGAAGATCTCAATATTGGATACACAGCAGTTGCAGCTGACATCACCCAGGAAAAAGAAGTTTGGATTAATTCAGGCCACCTATTTGATGCGATTCGAGCGTCAATATCTTTGCCATTGTTTTTTACGCCGCACGAATGTAATGGTGTACGCCTTATCGATGGTGGTGTGCTTAACCCTCTTCCTATCGCTCCTATCTTTAGTGACAATACAGATATCAGCATTGCTGTAAATCTGTGTGGGAAATTGGTTGAAACAACCTCGAAACCGCAAGTTGTAAGTCAAGAAAAAGTGAATAGCAATGACGGAATAAACGCCACGATCAGCAAATTTATTCAACAGCTTAAGGATAAAGTGGATAGTACTAAAGAAGTCGACTGGGGAGTCTATGACGTAGCGAATCTGGCGTTTGATGCGATGCAGAGCACCATAATAAGACAAAAAATTGCTGCTTATCCGCCGGATAAGGTTATCGAAATTGCAAGAAACACATGTGGCATTTTTGAGTTTGACCGTGCAGATGAGATGATCACGCTTGGTTATAATAAAGCCCAAGAGTGTTTGGGTTAAGACTGTAAACTCTTTTTGAGACTGATTAATGCGCAGAAGCTAAGCTTAAGTATTCTAAGTGACAATATAATCAAGTGACGATTGGCATGAAGGTGTCTGTGGGTGCGCTTGCGAGGTTATTCCTTGGAATGGCGTAACGCCAGCAGGTACAACCTACCGTAGCCTACTATCTGTATTTGGGTCTTTCCGATAGGTAGATTTCAACTAATCGACGAGAAACTGTTGTGGTAGATTTTAGAAAAGGCAAGTGGACACATGAACCACAGAAATACGAGCTGACTGAAGACTCGATTTCTATCACTACGGAACCAGAAACTGATCTTTGGCAGCGTTCGTACTATGGTTTTAGGAATGACAATGCGCCTGCACTACAAGTTAAAACTGATCAAAATTTCACTTTCACTGCCAAAGTTTGTTTTGACTATAAAACTCTATTTGACCAATGTGGTTTGCTGATCTATCTCGATAGCGATAATTGGTTTAAGGCGTCGATTGAATATGAAAATGAGGAATATGCACGCCTGGGGAGTGTTGTTACCAATTTAGGTTACTCCGATTGGGCAACCACTGATGTCCCTTTACCAAATCACATTTGGTATCGTTTAAGTCGAAGAGGGCCAGATTTTTTGATTGAGTCCTCATTGGATGGTAACGTTTACCAGCAAATGCGTATCTTCCATCTCCATAAGTTAGGCGAAACGACAAACGAGATGGGCAAATGTAATCCTCCTCAACCTGCGCAGAACAAAGTCAATTTTGGAGTTTATGCGTGTAGCCCAGGAAATTCGTCGTTCACAGCGACGTTTTCGAATATGGATTTTGAACCTTGTAAATGGTTAGCGCATTCGGAATGAGCGAGCTAACTGTCTCGCCGAAACGCTCAGCAGTCGCGCATCTAGAGAGGTTAGGAAATTGAAAATATCATTGGTCAGTATTCCCGTTCAGGATCCGATAAAAGCGCATCAAATTTACACATCGAAGCTAGGCTTTGTATCTAAAGAATTTGATCCCGATGCCAGCTTGGCAATAGTTGCATCAACAGATGATCCGCACGGCGTCGCTATATTGCTCGATCCCTGTAAAGGCAATTTTGCAGAGCACTACCAAAAGTCTGCTTTTGAGGCTAACTTACCAATAATGGCACTGCAGGCAAAGAGCGTAGAAGTAGAATGTGAAAGGCTCAAAGCAGCGGGGGTGGTGTTGCGTCCAGAATTGGATAAGCCAGAGTGGGGGATACAAAACGTATTCGAAGATGGTTGTGGGAATTTACTGATGATCGAGGAGAAGCCTGTTTAAACACTCAGTTTGGTATTTACACGCGGCGACCCTATCCCCGTAAAGCTGCTCAAATATCAAAACTAGACCAAGCAGGGCAATGATCCGAAGGCTTCTCCATTGCTCGCACGTCGTAGTCAATACCTGAATCCACCAATGTTTTAGTTAAGCTGGGTGTGGTGAGTAGATGGTCGATACGAAGCCCGCGCTTTGGATCTCTATCAAAGCCTTTGCTGCGGTAATCAAACCAACTGAAGCGATCAGCTACGTCGGGATACTTTAGGCGGAAGGTGTCTGTTAAGCCCCATTTAATGAGCCGTTCAAACCATTCGCGTTCTTCTGGCAAAAAACTGGTGTTGCCGCTGCGTAGCCATCGCTTAACGTTATCTGGGCCAATGCCTAGGTCGTTGTCGACGGGGGCGATGTTGAAATCTCCAATCAAGGCTAGGTTCTGTTTTGCAGAATAGTGCGTGTTAAGTTCAGTATCAAGATCTTGATAGAACTTTTCCTTGGCTGGGAATTTCACTTCATGCTTTCTGTTTTCACCTTGCGGGAAATAACCGTTGATCACAGTTATGTCATTACCGGCATCACTGGTCACGGTAGCGGCGATGATTCTGCGTTGAGCATCTTCGGCATCGGTGCTAAATCCCATTTTAACGTCACGCATAGGCAGTTTGGATAGCATGGCCACACCGTAGTGAGTTTTTTGGCCACTAAACGCGGCCTCAAATCCCAGCGCTTTGATGTCGTCGATAGGGAAGTCATCATCGACACATTTTGTTTCTTGTAAGCCAATGATATCGGGATCGTATTTATCCACCAAGGCTTGTAGCTGATGGATTCTTAAGCGCACGCTATTAACATTGAACGATACAATTTTCATGATGATCTCCGAGCTAACACGCAGTGCCTAATTATTAAATAAAACCCTAACCCCAACTGGCCGGGCCTGAACACCCTCTAGAGCTTTGATGAGTGCCTGATGCCGCGCATCCATGACATCTATTTCATCACTGCGCACTGCATCGTTGATTTTTTGTAGTGCGACCAAACGCTCGCGCTCACTATGAAACTCACCATCGATAGCGAAACGGGCTTCGTCGATAAATTGTGGTAGTTGAAGCTGGGCAGCATCTGCAGTTTTGTCGATAACTTTATCAATAAGCTCACGATGTTTTTGCACTACGCCTTTGAGCTTGTTTCGATCGTACCGCTGACGGGCTGTATCCAGCACCACAGTTTCTAATTCTTCTGTGTAGTTCTTTCCGTCGATTCCATAGTAAAACGTGTGTAAGCCACTCGGCAAATAACGATCGATGTTTAAGCGAGCATCTGCAACGCATTGCAATACGTAAACGGCTTCGATTATCGCTAAGCCTTTTGGCACTGCGTCGGTTACGATTACTTGGCAATCAGCCTGCCCATAGCCTTCGTCCAAGATCATATCCATGCTGGCATACACCATGGGGTGATCCCAGCTTAAGAAGACAAAGTCTTCACGCTGTAATGCTGTTTGCCTATCAAATGTTATCGTCATGCCTTGATCAGGTAAAAACGGGAAATTATCCAATTGCATATGATCACCTGGATGCACAATCCAGCTATCGTTTTGATCCTCTACGTTTACTCCAAAGCGATCAAATACGGCGGCCATAAAATCTTGCAGGCTGTAATTACGGCTAAATCGCGCTAGCGCATCAAGGTGTTCCTGAATATTCTCAGGGCGATTAGAGTTTAGCTCCAGCAAACGATCTCGGCCTGCCTCTAGCTGAGTATTGAGGCTGGTGTTTAGCTCTTTGGTTTGCTTGATTAATGATTCAAGGGCTTTGCTATCGCCTTTGGCTTCCAGTATTGCTTGTAACTCTGAGCCCAGGGTGTTGTAGATGTTATATCCAGTTTTACAGATATGCTCAAATGCATTTAGGCCTTCGTGGTACCACTGGCTCAGGATGGCGTCGCGAGAGCCTGCAGCACTTGGCGCATGTATTTTAATTGTTTCAGTTTGGCCGATTCGATCAAGGCGGCCAATGCGTTGCTCGAGTAGGTCGGGGTTGTCAGGCAGTTCAGCTAGCACTAGGTGATGCAAGAACTGAAAATTTCTACCTTCGCTGCCAATCTCTGAACACAGCATCACTTGGCAACCTTCATCGATGTCTGCAAACCATGCCGCTGCGCGATCACGTTCAACGATACTCATGCCTTCATGAAATTGTGCTGACGACACTCCTGCCACACGCAAGACTTCCGCTAAAGCTTGCACAGAATCCCTTTGCGAACAAATGAGTAGAATCTTATGCGGATAATTTTCAGCGGCAAATTCAATTAGCCACATAGCTAGAGACTCTAGCGAGTCCTCGTCTAATGTATAAGCCGTGTATTGGCGTTCAGGAAAACCCGGTACGGCGCTGCGAGTATTGCGAAAAAGCAGGCGACCTGTGCCGTGCCGGTCGATCAGTTTATTCAGTACGGAGGTGCCCAGATCACTTAAGGACATCGACGACGAGGAAGATAACGTTGCTGTCTCGGACGCTTCAAACTGAGTATCGAGCCTGCTTTCAAGTTGCTTTATTTCATCAGCCTCTAGTGCTTCGTCGCTAGATAGCTTACGCGCCACCCCGGCCACCCATTCAAATTCGTTTTCTTCTGCAAGGTAGGTTTCAAGATCAGAAAATCGAACAGAGTCGAGCAAGCGCAAGCGGGCAAAGTGGCCAGCTTGGCCCAGCTGCTCGGGCGTGGCTGTTAGTAGCATGACTGAAGGTGTGACGCTGGCAAGAGATTCGACAAGTTCGTATGCCGAGGAAGGTTCTTCTGGCTCCCATTCCAAGTGATGTGCTTCATCAACAATCATGGTGTCCCAGCCAGCATCTATCGCTGCATCTGAGATAATATCGTTTTCCAGTAGTGTGTCGATGCTACACAGAACAAGCTGCTCGGCTAAAAAAGGATTACCTTCAGGCGCGGTATCTTGCAACTCCAGATAACGCTCATCATCCATAATTTTAAAGGTTAAGTTAAATTTACGTAGCATCTCAACCAGCCATTGATGCAACAACGCAGATGGGACAACAATTAATACGCGGGAGACTTGTTGGTTAACCAACTGACTGTGCAGTATTAAGCCAGCTTCAATGGTTTTACCTAAACCCACTTCGTCTGCCAACAAAATGCGCGGATGCAAACGAGAAGTGGCTTCCACTGCAATATAAAGCTGGTGCGGTAGTACCGATATACGTGCCCCCATTAACCCTTTTACTGGTGAGTGCGCCAGCAAGTGTTGATGTTCGAATACCTGCCTTCGTAGTACAAACCAACGATGCCCATCGAGTAAACCTGCAAATAGGCGATCGCGCGGTGAGCGGAACTGCATAAAATTATTAAGCTCTGACTCAGGCAAGGTTACGGCTTCGCCGTTATCTTCACGATGGCCATGATAGGTCAACAAGCCAGCATCATCATCCACTCTATCCACTAGCATTTTCCAATCATCGTGGCTGGTGATGGTGTCGCCGGCCGAAAAGTACACTCGGGTTAATGGTGCTGATTCTTTTGAATAGATGCGTGTTTCGCCGGTTGCGTGAAACAACACCGTCATCTGCCTTAGCTCTTCATCGATGATGGTGCCAAGCCCTAGGTCAGATTCAGAGTCGCTTATCCAGCGTTGGCCTTTTACAAATTGTTCGCTCATTATTCAGTCTTGTTTCTATCAGTAATAGCTAATGCTTTTATTTCATCTGCGATCAGCTGCATGCCTTGCTGCAATTGCTCACCGTCGCCGGCGATATTGACTCTGATACATTGATGCTTGTGTGGCCAATTATTATCGATACCTGGGAAGAAGTAATGGCCGGGCACCACAATAACGCCTTTGTTCTTTAGTCGATTGTATAGCTCGAAGCTACTAATTGGCAGTTCTGGAAACCATATCCATAAAAATATTGACCCCTCGGGCACATGAACACGAGCGGGTAGATCTGCAAATTGCGCTTTAAACAAGCTTAAGGCCCATTCCGCACGACTAGCATAAAATGGTTTAATCGAATCGCTTATCAATTGGTCAATTTGGCTATTTGTAAACAATTTGCAAAACAAGCTGCTAGCAGCACTGCCGGTGCTGAGATTCATCACCGCGTTCATCTGTGTGATGGCATCGATGATCTCGGGTTGGGCAACGACAATACCGGTGCGAGTGCCGGGTAATCCGATTTTTGAAAAACTCATCGACAAAATAGTGTTCTCATCCCAGGTTAATGTTGCGGGCACGTGGATGATATCGGGAAACGGTGCGCCATAGGCGTTGTCTATGATCAGCGGCAGATCGTTGCTTTGGGCAAGCTGATTCAGTGCTGTCATTTCGTTGTCTGTTAGTACGTTGCCTGTCGGGTTGGTTGGGCGAGATATACATATCGCTGCAGTGTTGGCATCAACGCTTAAGGCGTTGGTATCCAGCCGGTATTTAAATTGTTTCTCACCTACCAATTCGATTACAGGTTTGTTAGCGGTAAACATTGGCGCGCCAATCGCAACATCTTCGTAGCCGATGTACTCTGGCGCCATCGGCAGTAAGATATTGCGCTGCACTCCATCGCGTACACCTCCAAATAGGTTGAACAACATAAAGAAGGCGTTTTGGCTGCCGTTGGTGATTGCGATGTTTTGGGGTTGTAGCTGCCAATCGTAGCGCTCGTTCAAGTATTCAACCAAATAGCTGATGAGCTGTTTGCTGCCTTGGGCTGCTCCATAGCGGGTGAAAGCACGCTCAAATTGGTCGGTATCGTTGATTGACTGCTGGGCTAATTGCTGGAATTTGGTGGTGACAGCAGCTAAATTGGCTGGATTACCACCTCCTAATCGATAAAAATCTCCGGTTTCTGGCAAATCGGCTAAATCTCTCATTAGCTCGCCAATGCCCGTCCCATCAAGGAATTTACTGCCAAAATCGGAAAAAACCATCAAAAATAGGGGGATTTGAGTCGCGGTACTTAATTGTACAGTGAATAGAGGCTTGTATTCGGATGCCAAAATACCTATATTGGTGACGTCAGAGGCAGAAATGCCTAGGACGTAAACCGATGGAGCACGTTGTAAGGCACTGTCATTATTATTAAGATCGGAAAGTTTTTGTCAATTTTCGAGTGGCACGTCCCTCGCACTACAGATCAACGCTTCCCATCTAGTTTATATTTTATAAGGGTATTATCTTGAGTACTGGTACAGTTAAGTGGTTCGATTCAGCCAAAGGTTTTGGTTTCATCGCTCCAGAAGACGGCGGCAAAGACGTATTTGTTCACCACACAGCAATCAATGGCGACGGCTACAAATCTCTCGACGAAGGGCAAAAAGTTAGCTTTGAAATCGAAGATGGTCAGAAAGGGCCAGCAGCAGTTAATGTTTCAGCGGTCTAATTAAGACCGTCGATACAGCTAAACAGCTAATAGCGAAAACCCCGCCTAGTGCGGGGTTTTTGCGTTATGGCTATCGTTAATCAATCACAGCATTGGGTAAGTCGTAACCCGTTGTTTGAGCTGGAGACTTAAGTATTTTTTGGCGCAGCCAGGCTACGGTAGGTTCAACTACTTCCAATTGTGCAAATACCATGGCAGGGTCTTTAGTGAACACTTCAGTTCGGTCTAAGTGTTTGGCAAAAGCATGTCGATTGTTATTGCCAACCGTCATCACGGCCTCGTAATTTTTTGTCTTTAGCTGATCAATGGCATTTTGGTTGTAATAGCCAAACGGATAAGCAAACGTATTGTTGTTCATCAGCGCTGATACTTCAGACGAATCCAGTTGAGTAGTCAGCTCTTCTGTATCGCAATTCCTCAAGTTAAAGTGATCCGCAGTATGGAAACCAAATTCGAGTCCCATTTCGCGCATTTCATTTATTTCATCGCTAGTGGCATATAAGCCTTCAGCGGACACATCTGGAAATTCCTTTTTTAGTGCTGAATAGACGCGGGTAATTTGTTCAGGCGTGGATGCATTTTGCAAATGCGAAATTACGGCATCAGGATCGATGTTTCTGAATTCTGGAATTTGCTGTAATACCTTGGCGGTGCGCTCAGGAAAATGACCTAGTACATAGTTAACTAAGTTTACCCACACTAATTCGCCACGCACAGCGCGGCTAATAAGATAAATGCAGGCTGACATTTCTCGTTCGCGCAATGCGGGTGCTGCATTTTCGTAAACGCTGCGATAACCATCGTCAAACGTGATAATCAACGGCCGGGGCGGTAGGTCCTGCTTGTCCAAGTGGTCTAATTGGCTAACAGGTACCACGTTGTAGTACTTTTTGTAGTAGTCAAGATTTGCGCTAAAGGTTGCAGGCGTTACCCCTACGTTCAAGCCCTGGGTAAACGGATTAGTGTCCTCTTCAACGGCATGGTAAAGCAGGGCACGTACACGCTTTTTGGACAAATTGATTATTGTCTTAGCCAAGCCTGCGCGGTATAGCAATACACCGATGACACTCAGTGTAGATCGCAACAGGTTTTTTGGCTTGCCAGCGCTCATTTACTCTTCTTTGCCCACGCTGCCAAGTTTTCAATAACACGACGCTCTGCAGCTACCGTACGGTGGATCCAACGAAACTCGCGACCGATAGATAAATCCTGAGGGTGATACTGAATGCGATTTGCCAGTGCATCTTCAACTGCTTTGATGTAGAGCGCTGTGCCGACCTTTACACCTTTCGCAAACAGATCAGCTTCGGTATCGCCACTCGTGTATTGCACCTTGCCAGTGTAGATAATATCCCCCCCATCAACACTCGCCGCCAACTTATGTACAGTCACACCCAAGTGATCGGGATCGTCGTAATAAACAGGCCAAAATAGGGTGCTATCACCTCGATAGTACGGTGATAAGCCGGTGTGCATATTTAATGTATCAATACGAGCACGGGAAAAAATGTTTTCGCGAATAATAGCGGTGCCGTACACCACGATCACATCAGGCTTTGCGGCATCGATTAGCTTTTCACATTCAGCACCGTTGTGCGAGGTTACGATGGCGCGCTTGTCACCACCTGCTAGTGTAGCGGGTGCTTCGCCATCAAACAGTGCTGCCGCTAAATCATCAGAATTTGGACCGAAGGATCCTGGGTAGCGTGAGCGGCGCAAGCGCTCCATATAGTTTCCACGCTTGAGCGCACGCTTTAACCTGACAGGTAAAGGGTCACGTTGGGGTTCAGCACTAATAACACGCGTAACCGCATCTCCGAAGTGATCGACAAACGCTTGCACAAGATAACGATGCTCGGGGTTGGCGTCGCTGCTCTGGCCTCCTACCAAAATGACAATACTCATGCTTGTGCCTGACTCATGCGTTAACTGGTTTGTTATTGAAGGTGTTGGCGTGACCGAAGTGCCCGATGACCAGCTTAACGACCCAGGCTACAACGAAAAGTTCAGCCAACAGAATGCCAAGCAACGACCAGTGAACGGGCGCCAAGGATAACATTATAGCAACTGCTAGCAAGCTCACACTTGAGCCAAACACGGTGGCCATGGCCAATTGCTTAAATGCTTTAAGTGATTGTAGTACGGCAAATGGACCATTTTGTAAGGCTGACACTAACGTTAACGCTGCCCACATAAACACGATGGTTTTCATGGGTGCATCTGCGTAGCGTTCACTGTACAGGTATTGATCAATCCAAGGCCAGCCGATGTAACAACATATGATCAATACTAAAACGGCTGCTGCGGATATCACGCTGGAGAGGATCATCTGGCGGCGCGCATCCGCGTGTCGTTGTTCGGCCAAGGCCAGTGCCATCTCAGGTTTGATGACGTTTTGAATGGTGGTGAAGATAACTCTGACAGGCCCAAAAATAACAAAGCCTGCCGCCAACGGTGCATATGCGGCTGGGCTTTTTAGTGCTGATACCACAAGGCTATGCGCTTGCGAGACTACAACCGTAGTGATGGCGCCAATCAATGCCCATCGAGCTTGTTGCCAAATTGGTAAATACTCGGTGATAGCGGCTTTTAGTTTTATCAGGCTGATTGGCTGTGATAGGCGGCCGACCTCTACCAATACGGCGATGCCATTGGCAATCGTTAGTATGGTGAGCACATCCACCGAGCTGATGTCAGTGGCGTATACATTGTGTAGTAATAGTAAAAGCACCCCAGAGCATACATAAGCCATGTCGCCCCATAACACCGACATAATATCGAATCTTGAATACCCAAAGCTGCGGCTATACTGCCTTGCCAAGTAGCTGACGATAAACATAGAGGCGGCGATCATAATATGAAAATCTTCACCGCCATCGCTTAGGCTTAGACTGATCAATACACCGACCACCAATGCCGCGCCAAGTAGTAGCGTCATTAAGGTGGTCAGCATGGACTCAATGCGCGCTCGATCAGTATCGGATGTGCCGGGGGCATAAACGCACAGTGGCGTTGAAATTAGTGCGTTGCCGACAGAGGACGATAAGATCGCTAAAACGAAGGTCAGTGCATAGAGCCCAAAATCGGCTACAGGTAAGAGTTTGACCAACAGCAGGTTGAGAACAAAATGAAATCCACTGATTAACCCTTGGCTGAAAATAGCAGACCCATAGCGTAGCAACGACGCCAAGCGGTTATTTTTTATCGAGCTTGCTACTGAATTAGTCATAGATTTTGGTGCTGGACATGGTTTGCGTCGGCTAGCTCCTTATATAGGGTATCGGACACAGTCCGCAAAGCTTGCCCTGTAAGCGTTGCCTGAAGTGGGTGATGCGATTTTGATCACATCCGGCCCCTTAAATGAGGGGGTCGCGCTATGATAATTGCTCCACAGGCCCGAGATATGGGCGGATTACCGCTACGGCACTGGATTTCGCCCGGTATTTTTTGGGCAGCTTTGAGTCGCAAGCGCTGTGACTTCACCTAAACTTTGTGAACCGTGCCCATCTAGGGTCAACTTTAGCCCCGGCAAAACATCTGTGCCGCAGAAAACAGGATTCTCATCTTGAACGTATTAGTGATCAATTGTGGATCGTCCAGTGTTAAATACGCCTTGTTTGATAAAAACGAAGCGATCATCGTAAAAGGCAAACGCGAGCGTTTGGGCCAACAAGATGATGATCGGCGCGGCACTCACGCTGAGGCGATTGCGAATATTTTTGCTGAGCTAGCTGGGCATAGCATCGATGCTGTCGGTCACCGCGTTGTACACGGTGGCGAATCGTGTCAGCAATCGCGCGCCATTGATGATGATGTTCGTGCCGCGATCGTTAAGCATATTCCCGATGCTCCTATGCACAACCCTTATAGTTTGGCCGCTATTGATGCAGCGGTTAAGGCATTGGCGAGTGTTCCTCACGTCGCTGTTTTTGACACTGCTTTCCATGCGCGGATGCCCAAGCGTGCAATCACTTATGCGATTGATCAAGACATCGCAAAAGCGCATGGCATACGTCGCTATGGTTTTCACGGCATCTCACACGAATATGCGGCCAATATTGCAGCTGGGTTTCTAGAGCGGCCATTACAAGATCTGCGTTTGATTACTTTGCATTTAGGCAATGGTGCAAGCGCCTGTGCTGTGGAGTTTGGTCGTTCTGCTGAAACCAGTATGGGTAACACGCCATTAGAAGGTTTAGTGATGGGTACGCGATCAGGCGACGTCGATGCGGGTGTGTTGTTGTCGCTGTTGCGTAGCGGTGAGTTTGATGTGGCGGGCTTAGATACTTTGCTTAATCATCATAGTGGATTGGCTGGTTTGTCAGGCTTGGGTAATGACTTGCGCGAGATTGAACAGGCGGCTTCTGAGGGTAACGAACGTGCGCGCATGGCGATTAACGTGTTTGCCCATCGTGCTCGTAAATACATCGGGGCTTACGCAGCTATTATGGGCGGTGTTGATGCGATAGCGTTTACAGGAGGCATAGGCGAAAACAGCGCCAGCATGCGTGCACGCATTCTGCAACGTTTAGAGTTCTTAGGTGTTGTCATGGATGAAGATAAAAATAACGATGCAAGCGTAATTGAAGATAAGGATTACGCTCGGATTACCACTGAACGCTCGCGGGTTGAAGCTATCGTTGTCAAAACCAACGAAGAGCTCATGATAGCTAGGCAAACACGTAAAGTCATTGAATCAAAGCGACCAAAAGAAGCGCTTGAAATTCCTATCGCAATCAGTGCACGTCATTGCCACCTTACTGAGGATACTTTTAAACGACTGTTTGGCGAAAACGCTACACCGACCCACTATAAAGATCTTGTTCAACCCGGACAATTCGCCTGTGAAGAACGCGTCAACTTGATTGGTCCGCGTAATAGAATCGAAGGCGTTAGGCTACTAGGGCCTTTACGCAAGGTTGATCAAGTGGAGATATCGCGTACGGATGAATTCAAGTTGGGCGTCGATGCGCCTGTGCGTGATTCTGGCAAGGTGGCAGGTTCAGCGCCGATCATATTAGAAGGTCCAGCGGGCAACGTGCAACTATCAGAGGGGCTGATCTGTGCCAGACGCCACATCCATATGCACTCAGATGATGCAAAGCGCTTTGCTGTTAAAGATCGTGATGAGGTATCGGTGGCGATAGTCGGCGGTGACCGCGATTTGGTATTTGGAGATGTATTGATTCGAGTGAAAGATAGCTATGCGCTCGAAATGCACATTGATACCGATGAGGCCAATGCCGCAGAACTGGGTCGAGCATCGGTGGGGTCGCTGTCACAGACCGACGTAGACGATCCGGCCTATACTCTTGTGAATCAAGTACATGCAGCCTTAACAGAGTAGTGCCTGGGAACTTATCCCAAAAGTTGGTGCCAAAACTCTACGTTAAATCAGTTTGGATCGATCAATATGAATCGCACTAACTTACGCGCACAATCGGCGCATTGGTCTGGCGTTTTGTCTGTATGGCAAACAATATCAGTCGGTTTGCTTTGTATTCTGTCGATCAGCATCGCATCTGCTGAGGGCACAGATAAACGGTCAAAGCCAATTGGTGTTGTCGAGCTCTTTACATCTCAAGGATGTTATTCCTGCCCTCCCGCGGACGAAAATCTAGCGCAAATGCTAGAGGCTCAATTACTTGAGAGCGAACCAGAAATGCTTGCTCTGGAGTTTCATGTTGATTATTGGAATGAGCTGGTGTGGGGTAGCGATGGAACATGGGTCGATCCTTTTTCTAAACCTGAATACACGCTGCGACAACGCCAATACGAACAGGCTTCGCTGCAAGGGCGCACGGGTGTTTACACGCCACAAGGTATTATCAATGGCCAGTATGCCATGGTAGGAATAAACAAAAAACGAACTAAGCAGGCACTTGCCGCAACTGTGCCTGTGGATGTGGCGGTGAATGTTAGCGCTGCGGATGGTCAGTTATTGGTAAGCGTTGATAATCCTGATGCTTTGCAAGGTGCCAATATATACCTTGCTCGCTTTTTGAAAAAAACCAGCACTGATATTACCGGTGGGGAGAATAATCGTAAACAGCTTCACAACGTTAATGTGGTCACTGAATATCAATCCTTGGGTGAGCTAGCAGGCGAAACCCAACATAGCTTTGTAGTGGCGGCTAACATCGATAGCAACACTGGATGCGCCATAGTGGTTCAATCTGAAAGACTCGGTCCTATTCTCGGGGCGGCCCTTTGCCCATAATAATCTATCGGTATCTACATGCCGCTAGGCAGGCAATACCATCAACATAATGCTATCTTATTGATTCGATCCGTTTCTTAAGGTGAGTCATGCGCTGGCTGCTGACTTTGTTACTAACATTATCGTCCTTCTCGGTTGCTGCCGAGAGTCAGTTTTATGGCGAGTTTCAGTTAGGCGTCCATGGTGTTCAGCATTCTGACCTGGACTTCCACCCGGGGTTCGCCAGTGGCTCGGTGGGTATGTATGTGCGGCGGCACATCGGTGTTGAACTCTTCTACGATCGCGGTACCTCAAAGGCACGCGAAGACGATTTCGATATCAAGGTGACTGAAGCCAGTGGCATAGCCGCGAGGTTTGAATCTCCCGAACAGCGTGGAGTACAAGCCTATATTTTGCTGGGCTACGTAACCTACTCGATTGATCAATATGAAAACCTGCTTAACTCAAGGCGCTTGGCGCAGGAGAATTTTTCCGGCGCACGAGTTAGCCTAGGTTTGGCCAAAACTCTTCAGCGCTACCGTCAAGCGCAGTTGGTTTTTGAATACCGCAACTACGACGTAGATGCGCCACTAAACGTTGACGGCTTTGGCCTTGGAATTCGGGTGAAGTTGCGATGAAGCTAAATAGCCTAGTTAGAGTTTCTTTTTTCGCGCTTGTCGTAATGGCGTTGAGTGGTTGCGAAGGTGATGTGCGTGATCTCACTGAGCCAGTTGAGGCTAACCAGCTCAACTTAAGTACCTTGAGTATCGCGCCGCTGTCGAGTTCCAGGACCTCGTTGACCGTGAATCCCGACGAAGCAATTGCGTTTACGCTTGCAGGCACAGACGGCTCAGGTCAGTCCGTTGATATTGCTTCGACCAATAGGCGTTGGTCGGTATCAGATAACAATATTGCCACTATTAGCGATGACGGCATTTTTAGGGGTACGCAAGAAGGGGTGGTTGATATATCCGTATTGGTGGGTGAAGTGCGAGCACCTCCATTCACAGTGAATGTATCCTTTGGAACTTTGGACCGGATTGGCGAAATAGTAGGCAGTGAAGAGTTGCAACCTTGTTTGGCCCAAACCTATTCCACTGAAGGGATTTTCACGGATGGTTCGCCAAGAGATCTGGATTCTGTCAGTTGGTCTATCGAGCCTACAGAAAGCGGGACCTTAACTGAAGGCACAGAATCAGGATCCATTATCTTGTCAGGCACAACATCTGGCCCGATAACGCTTATCGCAACCTCAGACAACCTATCTGGCAGCAAGGTTCTAACGATAGACGACTCGCTGGAGACAATCGGGTTAGCGAACGGTCTTAGTTTGGCCGCCAACGCTACCTTACAATTGGTTGCGCAGGGTAACTATGCGAATGAGAGCTCACCTAGGGATATCACCAACGCTGTAGCTTGGTCAATCACTCAGGGCAGCGATCAAGCGGCTGTTGACGATGCGGGCTTGGTGTCTGGAATAGCTGAGGGGTCGGCCGCAGTGCAGGCCGCCTGTGGTGCTGATATCAATGCAGTAACCAATCTCACTATTACAGCACAAATAACACAGCTTGTTGCCGATGGCGGCACTGATATTGATTTAAGTGTGGGCCAGCTAGAGCAATTAAGGATTTCCACTGGCACTGTCTACGATGAAGATGAAGATGTAACCGAATTAGCCTCTTGGGGAGTTGTAGGTATTGACAACACTATTGCTTCAGTTAGTAACGTATCCAGCACAAGAGGCCAGGTAACGGGGCTGACCCGTGGTGAGGTTATCGTGCGCGCAAGCTATAATAATGTCTCTATCAACTTTACAATCGACGTCAATTAACCGTACAAGCTGTATATCGATCCATGAGTGTTATCAATTTAGTTAATTCGCTGCGCCAGCAACTTGAGTCGTCCGTTGTTGGACAACAACATCTCGTCAACCGCATGCTCATTGCTTTGCTGGTAGATGGGCATATATTAGTGGAAGGTGCGCCAGGGCTTGCTAAAACTCGCGCAGTTAAAACACTTGCCAATAGCTTAGAGGGTACCTTCCAGCGAGTTCAATTTACACCAGATTTACTCCCAGCTGATTTAACTGGAACTGAAGTCTATCGGCCAGCAGACGGCACATTTGTTTTTCAACAAGGTCCTTTGTTTAATAATCTAGTTTTGGCCGATGAAATCAATCGAGCACCAGCCAAGGTTCAATCAGCCTTGCTAGAAGCGATGGGTGAGCATCAGATTTCGGTTGGACATGAGAGCTATGCCTTACCGAAATTATTTATGGTTATGGCTACTCAAAATCCAATTGAGCAAGAGGGTACTTACCCATTGCCAGAAGCACAACTAGACCGATTCGTTATGCAAGTATTGGTTGGTTATCCTGATGCTAGACATGAGGCTGAAATATTACGATTGGTGCGCAATGAGGCTATGCAAGATGCAAATTTGATAACGGCTGCCCCAGCTGAGCAAACATTATCCAGAGAGTCGTTGTTTGAAGCGCGTGCCGAGGTGATGCAGATACACCTTGCTAACAATATCGAAGATTACATCATTCGTTTGATTACAGAAACACGCCAACCGGGGGATACTGATCTTGCACGTTGGATAGAGTTTGGAGCAAGCCCACGCGGTACCATTGCGCTTGATGGTTGTGCGCGAGCACATGCTTGGCTTGCCGGCAGGGACTACGTATCTCCCGAAGATATTCAAGCAGTGATAAGCGATGTGCTTCGGCATCGCGTTCTGTTGTCCTATGAGGCCGAGGCAGATGGCGTGTCGGCTGATGTTGTTATCGCAAAGCTATTGCAACTGGTAGCAGTGCCTTAAGAGATGAGCGTGTCGGCTGCTCAAAATTCTCAGTTACTATCACCGGCAAGCACATCGTTGGATGAACTTGTTGGGCTTCGATCTTTATCTCAGGCGCTAAATAAAAAACTACTCAAGCGTAGCAGTGCACCTATGTCTGGCCCATCAATATCTCGCAATCTTGGTCGAGGTTTAGATTTTGCAGAAGCACGGCAGTATCAGCCGGGCGATGATGTGCGGATGATCGACTGGAAGGTTACTGCACGTACAGGGCAAACCCACACCAAATTATTTGTAGAAGAGCGCGAGCAACCTGTGCTGTTGCTTGTCGACATTCGATCCAGTATGCGCTTTGCCACGCAGGGGATGTTTAAGTCAGTAATGGCATCGCGATTGGCGGCATTAGTTGGATGGTGTGCTGTAGCCAATCGTGATCGAGTAGGTGGCTATGTTGTTGCCGACAACTGGCACGGTGAGGTTCGGCCGCAAGCCGGGCGACGCGGCCTAATGGGGTTGTTTCGTGATATTGCTCATGCTCAACAAACAATTCCAGCCAAGAAGCCGGGCGCATTGGCATCGAGCCTGAAGCGCTTAAATCACGGAGTGGCTGCCGGTACTACCGTCATCATTTTTAGTGATTTTGCTGAGTTTGATGAGCAAGCTGAGCGAGCGATAGGCGGCTTATTGCATAAGCTTAGTTTTGTTGCAGTGCAAATCGCTGACCCGTTAGAAATAAACCTGCCTGCCAAAGGCCAATTTAGTTTTGCTGGCCGTGGCGGTCAGCAGGACAGGCTTAATAACATCACCATGGATTCGCGCAAGCAAAAACAACATAGGCAACGCTTTGAGGCACACACCCAAAAGCTTGAAGCCTTTTTTGCAAACGGCCGCAATCGGCATTTATTATTAACGTGTGATCAAGCGCTTGATGCTGCCAGTTTGCAGTTGCTTCAAGCAATTGGTGGTCGCAGCCTGTAGTTGCAATCTGAGCCACTGCATGAGTGGCGGCTTGTGAAAACGCTAGCTTGTGAGCGGCTCATCTTCGCGATGCAGGGCTTGGCATAAGCAATGTACACCACCGCCGCCAAGCGTAAACATTGACATATCGGGGTCGTAAACTTCAAATCCCAAGGCACGCATTTTCGCATTTAGATCAACCGCTCCCACCATTGACAACACCTTGTCATTACCAAGCGCAACCAAATTAACGCCTAAGTTTTTAGCTTCGTTATAGCTAACATCGACAATCTCAATACCCCAGCCTTTAATGATGTCAACCAACCAGGGTTCCATGGCATCTATACAGGCTACCGCTAGATTTTTTGCTAGCGGCACGATCAGCCCATCCATATGGACAAACTCCCGACTAATAGGGGCTACTACCGCCTCCCAACCCTCAGCACGAACAAATTCTGCAACTTGTTCAGAGCCAGCTTTTTCAGATCGTTCGCCACAATAGCCAATTAGCACTTTACCGGGAGCAATGATATTAAAATCGCCCCCCTCGAAGTGCCCAGCAGAGGCGAACTGCCATATTGGAATGTGGTTGTCTTGGTAAAACTTTATCGCTGTGATGTAGTCTGCCCGGCGTACCTTGAGTTGCATATGGCAAATTAACGCCCCCCAAGGGGTCATGGCTGAACTGTCGCGGGCAAAAAAGTTACGGTGCAATACTTTGTCGGCATCTAGGTAGTGGCACCTAACGCCGTTATTTTCGTACACCGATACCATTTCAGCATGTTGTGCCATCGCCAATTGCAGATCGAACTTGGCGCCGGTTTTATGTGCGTTAGCCAAAGTGCGTCCGATCAAAGGGCCGGCTTCGACCCATTGGAAGAAGTCAGGCTTCCCAAGTAATACATCCGTTAGAGTGCCGTAGTCGTTGTTGATGCCCCATTTTGTAGTGGGCTTGTTTTGTGTTGTCACAGTTCTGGCTCCAGCGCTGACCTTGGCTTACACTCGCATAGTTGAGCCGTGAAATAAATAGAATTTTCTTGATTTCGGCATTCGTGTCGGCGATGGGTAAGTTAGCTGCCACCCTCGGGGCGCTGCAAGCCCATCCTTGGGGCTTCGCGTCGGCATCCATGCCGACGAAACCCGGGGTGAGTACTTTGGTGCGATGAATGCCTACTTCGGCGCGATGATTATTCTCAATACAAGCTTTTGCCAAAGTAGTTGGTGTTCACTTATTTGAGCATTTGAACTATTTATTATTGGTAAGGCCCTAAGTGTATGACAGCAGATATAATTAGCGTCTCGTTGGATCATTTTTAGCATTGTTTGAGCATGTCAAAGCTTTACGGGTGTCATCATTGGGCGTTGCAGCAGCGAGCTAAGCTTTTGTGTGCGCTATCAATGATGCCTCGACGCCGGTCACGAGCATGGCGGAGGTCTTGTCGTAATGGATGAGCAACAGGCACTGTTAGATCAGCTGCATGGCTTGCAAGCACCTGCCGTGAGTGGTGTGCCTGCTATCGGTTGGTGGATAGTGGCGGCATTGCTTGGTGCACTCGTGTTTGCCGTCTGGCTGTATCAGAAAAAGTATCAGCAACGTTACTGGTTTCGCCAAGCAATGATCGAAATCGACACGATCCGAAACAACACCGATCAGCAAAACCCACAAGCACTCTTGGCTAGGTGTTCCGTGTTGGCGCGCAAGCTTGCGCTTGTGGGAGTGCCACGCGCTAAGTCTGCGGGTGTTGTCGGAGAGCCTTGGTTGCAACAGCTGGATTTAATGTGTGGCGAACCGGTATTTAGTGCCGGTGCGGGCAAATTACTTGTGCAAGCGCCGTATCAATCAAACCCAACAATTGAAGCTGATCAAATAGTTGAGCTGAGTCATGCGCTGGAGCAGCTGGCAAAAGCGAAGCTAAGCAGGCGTACACAATCATGAGCGATATTAGCTGGCTGTGGCCGCTAGCGTGGCTGTTGCTTCCGTTGCCGGTGGTTGTATATTTTTTACATCCAAAACGTTTTGAAAAAAATTCTGATGCCTTGTTGGTGCCAGACCTTGGCCCCTTTGTGAAACTCTCTGGAAGTGGTAGTGGTGTATCAAGTGGAGCGATTGCTCCCATATTGTTAGCATTATGCTGGTTTGGGTTAACTGCCGCTTTGGCACGACCGCAAGCTATTGGTGAGCCGCTATCAGTGCCTTTAAGTGGCCGTGACCTTATGCTGTCTATCGACATCTCCGGCAGTATGGGTGAGCAAGACCTTTATCAAGGTAATTCACGCGTTACTCGAATGGCGATTGTTAAAGCGGTAGCCAGTGATTTTATTGAACGTAGAAGTGCAGATCGGGTTGGTTTAATATTGTTTGGTTCGCAAGCCTATGTGCAAACGCCGTTAACAACCGATCACAAAACGGTACAAGAATTTCTTGAAGAAGCCACCATCGGTTTGGCGGGCAGAAAAACGGCGATAGGTGATGCAATCGGATTGGGCGTTAAGCGTTTGCGTGAAAGAGATGAGAAATCCAAAGTATTGATACTGCTAACAGATGGTGCCAATTCAGCCGGTGTGGTTACTCCCACTAACGCGGCGAGGCTTGCAGCTGAAGAGGGTATCCGTGTCTATACAATAGGCATAGGGTCGGAGCAACAATCCAGTAGTATTTTCGGGATACCGATGGGGTCGCGTCGAAGTGAATTAGATGAGGCCAGCCTTCAGTCAATTGCCAACATATCGGGCGGAAAGTACTTTAGGGCACGCAATCAGCGCGAGCTGCAAAACATCTATGAAGAAATCGATCGGCTCGAGCCGAATGAAATCCAAACGGATGATTTTCGTCGAGTGACAGAGCTTTTTGTTTGGCCGCTAGCGTTTGCATTGCTCGCCTTTGTTGTGTATTTGCTAACAGGCATTGCAAAGCCTGCAATAGGTGTTAGCCGTGCTTGACGTTACTTGGTTGCGTGTAGAGTGGTTGTGGGGCTTGTTACCTTTTGCCTTGTTATGCGTATTTGTTTGGCGTCGTAATACACAATCAGGTGATTGGGAATCTTTGGTCGATCCTGCGCTGCAGCCCTATGTGTTGGAATCCGCCGGCCATCGATCAAAATATTTACCCATAGTGAGTTTGCTGTTTTGCTTAGTGGCCTTATTAATGTTAGCTGGCCCGGTTTGGGAAAAGAAACAAGCACCGGCATTCAAACAGCAGCAAGCTCAAGTTGTCGTGTTTGATTTGTCGGCATCCATGAGTACGGACGATCTGAAGCCATCTCGATTAGTCAGAGCACGATACAAATTGCAAGATCTTCTTGATCGATCAGAAGGTGTGCAGATGGGCTTAATCGCGTTTAGCGAAAGGCCGTATGTTATTAGTCCGCTTTCAGACGATGCCGCCACGCTTGGCGCATTTGTAGAATCGCTCTCTCCAGAGATCATGCCTGTAGGCGGGAGTCGCGCCGATCTAGCTCTTGATAATGCAATTTCTCTACTGCAACAAGCGGGCGCCAGTGATGGCCAAATTATTATGATTAGCGATGCGCAGGTCGATGAAAACTTGCGCAACGCTGCAAAACGCGTGGATGATGCTGGTTTCAAATTGTCAATATTAGGTGCGGGTACCGCAGCTGGTGCGCCATTGCGTGGAGGCGATGGGCAATTTGTCAAAGACAGAAGTGGGGCGATTGTGGTGCCGCGTGTCGATATTGCTAACTACCGTGCGTTGGTGGCAGCAACAGCGGGTAGTGCAGTGTTGTTGTCCGATGGCGATCAAGATATTAACGCTATACTCAATGTTCAAAAACGTTTATCAGTACAAGATGCTGCAAACAACCCGGATGCCAACAGCGATGTGGTGAACTGGGTTGAATACAGTCCGTACATCATTCCGTTGTTAATGCTTTTGTTGCTGCCGTTGTTTAGAAGAGGGGCCCTATTGTGATACGGCCATCGATAGTGCGTTTTGCGGCCCTGATTGTTTTGTCTAGCGGCTCGATTCAAGCTTATGCGTTTGAATGGCGTGATCTGTGGAAAACACCAGAGCAGCGAGCGAGCACACAATACAAAAAAGGTGAATTTGAACAGCTGGCTAAAGAAGCGCCCAACGATACTTGGAAAGCGTTGGCTGCTGATGCCATTGGTGAACATCAGCAGGCAGTTGATACGCTGGTGGGTTTAACGAGCGAATCGAAAAGTGCTGAGCTACTTTATAATCTGGCTACCTCGGCAGTTAAGGCTGGTGATTACGAGCAAGCGATCTCGGTGTTTGACGAACTGCTGTCTCGTGATGCTAATCATGCATCCGCTCAACATAACAAAACAATCGCTGAGCAGTTACTCGATCTTCAGAAACAAGAAGAAGGCGAGCAGGGCGAAGAAGGCGAGCAGGGCGAAGAAGGCGAGCAGGGCGAAGAAGGTGAGCAGGGCGAAGAAGGTGAGCAGGGCGAAGAAGGTGAGCAAGGCGAAGAAGGTGAGCAAGGCGAAGAAGGAGAGCAAGGCGAAGAAGG
>CALGND010000145.1 GCA_937958675.1 uncultured Granulosicoccaceae bacterium | reverse complement strand
TATTAATAACTAAACCCCACTACAGATTCAACAACAGTTTCTACACTCTCAAAGCTGCCTTTCCCCTGAGATTCCACACTAAATAGTACTAATTCTCGTCCTGCGGATGATTGACGACCGTAGGCGGCGCTACCAATATCTAGGTTAACTACACCAGTACCACCGTCTGAGACGTACACACCAACCTGTTCGATGACATATCGTGGTGGCGATACTACGCCGAGAAGCAAATTGGTATCGGTCTGATGAATACCGTCTGTTGACTCATCTCGCCACCAATGCTCGGATCGTTTATCAAGTGAGAAAATTCCAGTAGATGCGGTGTCATCGGCGAAGACTCGGCTAACCATCATGTCTACAATTTTGGTTTCGGCCTGTAGCGCGGCCCCTTCGGCTGCTTGAAAGGATCGGCTACGTTGAATGGCGTTACCGGCTAGCTGTTCAGTTTTCGTCGTTAGGTTTATGCCACCTGTTGTTACCGCTCCAATTATCATAAGCACAATAATAATAATGGTTAAGGCATAGCCTCCTTGTCTGTGCAAGTGACCCATGCTTTGAGCAGTTGGCCATATTTGAGAAACCGCAGTTAATGAAACGGTCGCTGGATATCGTAATTGATGCATGGGTCAATTCCTCAGTGCTAAGGTTATTACAGACTCCAGACGTATTTTCTGATCAAGAGATTCATATTTAACTTGATTAAAGTGATAGGACTCTTTGCTTCTTGTTACAGTATTGGGGTTAGCAAGTAACAGTCTGATGGTCAACAATTTCGTATTAATAAAATCTGCACTGGTAGCATCTGCAGAGTCCAGATATCGATCAATAGTATGATCGCCATTATCATCTACACCCAGCCTATAGACAATTTGCTCAACCAGTACACTTTGCGGCTTTCCGAGTAGCGTGGCGAAATCGTTGTCATTGCTACAAATAATCTGATTATCTTGCAATGAGATATGGTTGGTTTGCACGACATCATTTGGTACTGAGTTGCCGAGGCAATCGTAAATACTGGAATCGGCCGCCAAAGTATCGTCCGAGGCTCCGTGGTATCGATATGACAGAGTGGTTCCTGTGACACTAATTGTTTGTCCGGCTTCCCAGCCGCCTTCGACTGCAGGAAACGCGGCTTTCAAGTTATTTACAGGTATTGATCTACCAACGATTTTCTCAGGTTCAATTGGTCTGTAACCGATTTGAGCTAATTGCTGTTTCAGTACATGCGAAATAAAAAATGAATCTTCTTGCAATTTTGCAGTGTAAGTAACTTTGAGATTCTGTGCTAAGGAGCTCTGGAATAAGCTCATTGCTGAAACCATGATAATTGAGCCGATTAGCATAGCGATCAGTAACTCAATAAGCGTAAAGCCATAATTATCGGTGGTTAAGGCAGGCCTGTTTATTTTATGATCCATGGGTATTCCCGGCTCAAATTGGCGTCTTTAGGTTGTACACCTGCTCTTCAGTACCATCTTGAGTGTTCTCACGCCATTTCAACGCTATGAGGCACTCACTGGCATTACAGTCGATGCTGGTCTCACCATATGATGTGGTTTGAGACATACTGGCTTTCCACATGTTGATTTTTTCAGCAATGTCGGGGCTTGCGGTGGAGGGCGCCACCTCTTCAGAAAAATCAGTATTGTATTGGCCCTCAGCGGCTCTAATCGAATCAGCGATAAGTTGCTCGACGATCACTTGGCTAAGTTCGTTAACTTTAAAATGACCTGCGGAGGTATAAACGGCTAGGATCGAATTAGTCTGCAAATTTACAATAGCCAACGCACCAAAAGATAGAATAAACATGGCGACCAAAACTTCGATCAGGCTTACGCCTGTTTGTCTACTCGAGGCGTGTTTCTTCACCGAACAACCACTATGAATGCGGATATATTGATTGTTAAGTAGCGAATGCATGGTCATTCTGATTTGACAACACCAGTGGTCTGCAAAATCATTTCTTTAATAAAATCGCCCTTTGAAATTCTGAGCAAAATGGATCTATCCGGATAACCTCTGTGATTAAAAGTCAATATATCGCTTGAAAAAGTGCCAATTTCCTCTAATTCGACTACCAATGAATCGTTTTCTTGAAGTGTCCAGCTAAGCACGGTGTCGGTGCTGTCCAAAGCGCTATCTCTATTCGCATCATGATAGACAAGCCACCCATTTTGTATGCTAGCTGAGCAACTAGTGCCATCTTCACTACCGCATAGCCCTATCCATCCTCCGCGCTTAATCGCTTCACCTCTAGAAAAAACAACATCGGCACGCAGGCTTGCTAAGGTTGTCGATACTTGTTTTTGAGTGATTACTGGTGCCATGCCAAGCACTCCAATGCTTAGTAGAAAAGACAGAATTGCAATAGTAATCATCACCTCTATAAGTGTGAAGCCTGCCGTTACACGTGGAATTAAATCCCAATTTTTTGAGCAAGATGGCTGAGCGTCTGTCATGTATGGGTAGCGGCGAGCGATATTGTGGAGTTAAGCCGTGAATAACACCCTAAAGAGTTTATACAGCACATTCTTTCTGGTTTTTAAGGGTAGATCTAGTTCCTCTAGTTAAAGAGTTAGAAGATACATGTTATGGCTTAGCACAGATATGCGTAGTGCCGCTATAGAGTTCACAAGGTGTGAAGTTGAACTAAACAACTAACCCGGTTACTAGCGTTGGCGTACTTACATGCGGTTAAAAACTAGCGTGGCCGTATGATCCTTATGCAAATTATATAGGTGCGATATATGAGAGCAATTTGTTCGTTTATTCTGGTAGCTATGTCATCACCTACATTGCTCGCAGCCGAACTCAATCTGCCAGATGGTCCACTATTTGTGGATGGGAGTAAGACAGCGTTGGTTCAGTTAGTAATGGAAAGGGATAATAAGCTTTTCTTCGAGGCGTATCCAACTTATGAAGATATTAATAACGATGGCGTATTGGACAACAAATACAAGCCAACAGAAATCGATTATTACGGGTATTTTGATTCCAATTTTTGTTATCAGTCGGTGGGTGGTGATCACTTAGAGCCTGTGAGCCACAGCAGCGACAAAACATGTAGTGGCTCATGGAGTGGTGATTTTCTTAACTACACTACGATGACGCGTATGGATGTAATGTTACGCGCCCTATATGGTGGAAAACGCGTAATTGATACGCAAGGCGAAACTAGGCTACGAAGATCGTTTGTTCCATGGGAGAATCATACATGGGGTATCGAGTATTCTTCGATCAGCGAAGATGGGTTTGATATTTCACAATACTCACCGCTATCTCTACCTGCAAGCGGCAAAAAACACCTGATAGCGACCAATAATAAAGATAAAGATGATGTGCCATGGATGCGAGTTCGTGTGGATTCCAATGAACGAATATGGGAATGGGTAGATAAAGAACGATCGCAAGGGGATGGCTACGCCGATATAGAGGTCCCGTTGGATGTCACCGTTTGCAGTGCTGGTTTTATCGAGGATATTTGCCAGCAGTATCCGAATGGTAGCTATAAACCGGTTGGTTTGTTACATGAATATGGTGAGAATAACGCCATGTACTTCAGCCTCATAAGCGGCTCTTACGAGAATAATTTACAGGGAGGCGTGTTAAGACAGAAGATGGGGTCATTTGGAGAATCAGAGGTTGATCTGGTAACTGGGGAATTCACTCGTCAACCTGGAATAATCACTAGTTTAGATGCTATACAAATCCCAAATGACTTTTATTCGCAGACTGTTCAAAGAGATTGTGGTTGGATAGCCAACCGCAGGTTCGTAAACGGCGAGTGCCGGGCTTGGGGTAACCCGGTTGCCGAGATAATGTATGAGGGAATGCGTTACCTTGCCGGAGAAATGACTCCTACGGAGGAGTTTGAAACAGACGGTGGAATGGATGCAACTCTAGGCTTATCATCTGCGGATTGGGATGACCCGTTCTCAACTACGCAGCCCTATGCACAGTGTTCTAGAGCTTATCAGTTAGTTATTAGTGATCCGAGCCCGTCGTTCGATGGTGACCAACTACCTGGCTCGTATTTTTCAAGCTTCAACAGCTCGTCTTTAGGTGATCTACATGTAGGAGATCTCGCTGATTTTATATCCGAGAATGAAGAGGAAGTACCGGGACTAAAGTTTATTGGAGAAGTTGGATCAAATGCTGATGGGTCACCGTCGCCTAAAATGGTCACTACATTCAAAAATATAAGAGGGCAGGCGCCGGAGGCACCGCATAGAGAGGGTAGCTATTATGCTTCGAGTGTAGCTTACTATGGCCATCAGAATGATTTACATAATTTAGCGCCTGGTGACCAAACGGTTGGTAATTTCACGTTAGCGCTCGGTTCGCCTTTACCATCAATCGATGTAGATGTTGCGGGCGAAGTTATCAGTTTTGCACCATTTGCAAAAACCGTTAACTTTTGCGGTAGTAATTATGCCTACAAGCCAACTAACGCGATCGTTGGATTTACTGTTGAAGAAATAACTGACACATCTGGGAGCTTTAGAGTGTCATTTGAAGATATGGAGCAAGGCGCTGATAACGATATGGATGCCGTTGCGCGTTACAAGTACAATGTTGCCGGAAATGTCGTAACAATGGAGGTTGATAGTATTACGGCGTCGGGCTGTGCGATTCAGCACCTAGGCTATACGGTATCTGGCTCAACTCAAGATGGTGTTCACTTAGTTATACGTGATAGAGATACCAACGAAGGGCAAGACCCCGACTACTTACTTGATGTGCCACCCAACGCTCTACCTGGTATTGGCTGGGCAGATGGCACAGCATTACCCTTGAACAGCGTCATAGATTTTCGTCCTAGTGCAGCACCTGCGGCTAAAGCGTTACCTTCGCCTTTGTGGTATGCGGCTAAATGGGGTGGTTTTGACGATGATAACAAGGATGGCATTCCGCAAAAACATGAATGGGATGCGAACAATGACGGACAGCCAGATAACTATTTTCCAGTCACGGATCCATCTCGCATGGTACACACGATGCGATCTGTTTTTAACCAAATTAGTGAGGACGCGGGAGCTGCTTCTTCTGTAGTGGCTAGCGCTGGTTCGCTAAAGTTGGGCAACAAGATCTATCGATCTACGTTTACCAGTGGTGAATGGAGCGGAGATGTTATGTCACAAGACATTAGCGATACAGGGAAAATATCTGATGATATTAATTGGAGTGCGAGTAACGCGCTAACGTCTCAGATTAATAACAATTCAAGAGAGATTATAACTTACAACCCAGAGTCGAATACAGGGGTACCATTTCGTTGGCCTGTAAATTCCTCAAGTCCCAAAGAAGACGAATTGTCAGCTACACAGTTACTTGCGCTGCGGCGAAACCCCATTACAAATATAATGGATGATAATGCTGAAGCACGTCTGAACTATGTAAGAGGCGAACCACATGATGGTTTTCGTGTACGAGAATCGTCATTGGGCGATATTATTCGCTCCAGTCCTACGCTTGTTGGGCCACCGATAAATCAGTTTTCAGACTTCTGGGGAGATGGAGCGCCAGAGAATAGCGTAGCCTACTCAAGTTTTCGCACAGAACACAAGGATCGTCGACGCGTTGTTTATGTGGGCGCTAACGACGGTATGATGCACGCGTTCGATGCGGGTACCATTACTGAAACAGGCGGAGAGTACAGCGCCGGTACAGGTAAAGAGCTTTTCGCTTATATTCCAGCTCCAGTGTATCCACAACTTCCCGATTTAACTAATCCGAAATACGGTCATAAATACTATGTTGATTCTACGCCAAGAGTCAGTGACGTATTCATAAACGGTAAATGGCGTACCGTACTCGTTGGAGGGCTAGGGCGTGGTGGACAAGGAATATATGCGCTCGACATAACCAATCCAGATAAAATTTCAGAGAATACCGCAGAGCAAACCGTTTTATGGGAATTTACAGATAACCATGATAGAGGTCTTGGTTACACGTTTAGCACGCCTGTTATTGCACGTATGGCGAATGGGAAGTGGCAGGCGATCGTCGCCAATGGCTATAACAACAGTACACGCAACGTTGGTTACAAACGTGGCGGTGGTTGGTCTTCTGTGATTATTATTGATATAGAGACCGGTGGATTGACCAGAAAATTACTCACCGCTGATAAAACGTGCAGAGGAAGCCAAGCGACTCCAAACGCTATGGCAGAACCGACTGCTGTTGATCTGGATGGTGATAATATTGTCGATACCATATACGCAGGTGATCTATACGGTTGTGTGTATCGATTTGATGTCAGCGATAGCAATCCTAATCGTTGGAGTAAAGGCGAGCTTAAGCATAAAACAGTCGACGATAATGGTAATGCATCTCCAATCACAACGGCGATCGCCGTGGGTTCACACCCAACTGGCGAAGGCGTTATGCTGTATTTTGGAACAGGCAAGTATTTAGAGCCGGTAGATCAATTACCTTCTGATTCGGTGAGGCGAGTCTATGGAATTTGGGATCGTGGCATTGGCGATGATACCCTTGGAAAAACTGATATTACCAATGGTTCAATGTTAGAGCAATATATTGTCAGCGAAGAAACACGCGCTATAGATTCTGATAACGACGGCGTTAACGACGCGTCCGTATCAGTAAGGCTTACCTCTCAAGAAATCATCGATTGGGAAAGTCATGAGGGGTGGTTTATGAATTTGGAATACGGAGCTAATCTTGGAGAACAAGTCGTCGCTGCTCCGGTGCTACGTGATGGGAAGATTTTATTCACTACCCATATACCGGTCGGAAACGAATGTACGCCTGATCAACAAGGTTGGTTAATGGTGTTAGATACCCGCAGTGGCGCCATGTTGTTCGAACCGCCTCTAGACCTCAA
>CALGND010000144.1 GCA_937958675.1 uncultured Granulosicoccaceae bacterium | reverse complement strand
ACTTGCTCAACGGCAGTATCAAGCTTACTAGAGAAACTAATCGCCTGATTACGCGATACCAGTAAATTGGTTTCTTCTTGAAGATACTCAGCAGTATCTTCGCGCAGATGGTCTTTAGTGCGGCCAGACCATAAGCCAAATCGTTTGCCTAGTTCGCCAATTTTGTGCACAAGGGTTTCGCCTAGAAATGGCGATAGTGCATCTTGCCAGTCAATTTCGCTTCGATAAACGATCAAGCTAAAGTCTTTGGCAAGCTGCTCATCGCCAGTGATCTTAATACGCCCATTGTCTAGCACCGTATCGCTGGATTGCATGGCAAAAAAATCACTCAATGAGCCTGCAAGCATCACATCCGCTTCGCCATCAAATACTCTTAGCAATTGGATATCACGATCAACAATGCTCAAGGCAAACTCAAGCGGTGGCTGCTGCACATGGATTGCAATGACTTTGCTATCGATAGTACCAAGCGCGCGTTGCGTATCGGGATCAAGCGGTAAAGTTTGGCTAATAGCCTTCTGGACCAGCGCTGCAATGGGGATAGGTATATGCATTGAATTTATCTAAGCCGCTAGAATTTAAAGCCTTTGTGCAAGGCTACAATGCCACCAGTCAAGTTTTGGTAACTAGTATCTTCAAACCCCGCATCTTTCATCATTAACTCAAGCGTCGTTTGGTCGGGGTGCATACGGATTGATTCAGCTAAATAACGATAGCTATCTTCGTCATCAGCGATAAGCTTGCCCATCATCGGTAGAGCTTTAAATGAGTATGCATCATAAACACTGCTAAGCAATGGCAACACTGGCTTGGAAAACTCAAGTATCAACAAACGCCCACCCGGTTTTAAAACCCGAAGCATTGAGGCTAGTGCGTTTTCCTTGCGGGTTACGTTTCGTAAGCCAAACGCGATAGTGATGCAATCAAAGGTGTCATCATCGAACGGCAAGCTTTCCGCGTCTGTTTGAACGAACTGCAAATTACCGACAACACCTTCGTTAAGAAGTCGCTCACGGCCTACTTGCAACATAGATGCATTGATATCAGCCAACACTACTTGCCCGCCGCTACCCACCCGCTTGCAAAATTTCTTGGCAAGATCGCCTGTGCCACCGGCGATATCTAAGACCTTATGTCCTGGGCGTACTGCAGATTGGTCAAGCGTGATTTGTTTCCAAATGCGATGCACACCAAACGACATTACATCATTCATGACATCGTATTTAGCCGCCACAGAATGAAATACCTCACCAACCATCCCAACTTTGGCTGATTCGTCTACATCTTTGTAACCGAAATGAGTTTTATTGCTGTTTGCGTCTTCAGTCATGACTGCCCGCTCAATTTTGTCCATTAATTAGTGTCTTTACGTGATTTGCCGGCCGCTTCAAGCTGATCTAAATACGATTGCCAGTATTCTTCATAATTTTTACCGAGCTCGTATAGATAGTCCCAGCGATAGATGCCGCTGTTATGACCATCATCAAAATGCAACTTCACGGCGTAGTTACCGGTAGGCTCTATCTGTGTGATACCGACCGATTCCTTACCCACTTGCAGCACTTCTTGGCCTGGCCCATGCCCGCGTACTTCAGCGGACGGGGAATTAATCCGCAAATATTCGCAGCTCAGGTTACAGGTGTAGCCATCGTCAAAGTGAAGCTCTAGTACTCGGCTCGTTTGATGAAGCTTAATGTCAGTTGGTTTAGTCATACTGAAAAAACATACCCTTATAAAATATACCGGCTAAGATCGACGTTCTGAACCAGATCGCCTAGATTAGAGTCAACGAAGTTTGCGTTAACCACGATTTCAGTGCCACTGTTATCAGCCGCATTAAACGATGCTGTCTCTAACAAACGCTCCATTACCGTGTGTAAGCGCCTGGCACCAATGTTTTCGGTGGTTTCATTAACCTGAAAGGCAACTTCCGCTATACGCTCTATACCGTCCTCAGTAAAACTAAGGCTAACATCTTCAGTGCCCAGCAACGCTACCGCTTGATCCGTTAGTGATGCATCAGGTTCTGTCAGTATGCGTACAAAGTCATTGCTGCTTAAAGCATCCAGTTCTACACGGATAGGTAGACGCCCTTGTAACTCTGGGATCAAGTCAGAAGGTTTAGACAAATGAAATGCGCCACAAGCGATAAATAATATGTGGTCCGTTTTCACCATGCCGAATTTGGTCGATACCGTACTGCCCTCCACTAATGGGAGCAAATCACGTTGTACCCCTTCGCGGGACACATCGGCACCACTGGTTTGCGAACCACGCGCTACCTTATCGATCTCATCAATAAAAACAATGCCGTTTTGCTCAAGGTTGCTTAGCGTTTGGGTTTTAAGGTCCTCATCGTTGATCAGCTTCATGGCTTCTTCTTCAACCAGTAGCTTCATTGCATCCTTAACATTAAGCTTACGGCTTTTGGATTGCGAGCCACCCATGTTTTTAAACATGCCTTGCAGTTGCTGCGACATTTCTTCCATGCCTGGAGGGGCCATGATCTCAACGCCCGCGGGCGCTGCACTGACTTCAATCTCAATTTCGGTATCGTCCAGATCGCCTTCGCGCAATTTTTTGCGAAACTTTTGCCGAGTACCATTATCAGTTGATTCGCTTTTCTCAAAACCAGAACCCCGCGCTGGTGGCAGCAATGCGTCCAGTACCCGCTCTTCGGCGGCATCTTCAGCTCTATTGCGTACGCGGCGCATTTCGCGCTCGCGAGTTTCTTTATGGGCAATATCAGCCAGATCTCGAATGATTGATTCAACATCGCGACCCACATAACCCACTTCCGTAAACTTGGTGGCTTCGATCTTGATAAACGGTGCATTAGCTAGTCGGGCAAGCCTGCGAGCAATTTCTGTTTTACCCACACCAGTTGGGCCAATCATCAAGATGTTTTTGGGTGTGATTTCGTTGCGCAGCTCTTTGGATACCTGCATACGCCGCCAACGATTGCGTAACGCTATCGCGACTGCTCGTTTAGCAGCCTGTTGACCAACAATATGTTTATCGAGTTCCTGGACGATCTCGCGCGGTGTCATATGTGACATAAAATTATGAATATCGTAAAAAAATTAAAAGTTCAGAGTTTCCAGCGTGAGATTGCCATTGGTATAAATGCATATATTGGATGCCGTCTCTAAGCTGTAACGCACAATTTCCTCGGCTTCTAGCTCAGTGTGATCAAGCAACGCCATGGCCGCCGATTTGGCGTAGTCTCCACCTGAGCCGATGGCCATCAAACCTTGCTCGGGCTCGATCACATCACCATTACCCGTAATGATCAAAGATGCACTGGCATCAGCTACGGCTAGTAGCGCTTCTAACCGGCGTAGCATTCGATCGGTACGCCAATCTTTGGCTAGCTCAACGGCTGCTCGGGTTAAATTGCCGCCATGGGCTTCCAGCTTGCCTTCAAATCGCTCAAATAGCGTGAACGCATCAGCGGTGCCGCCGGCAAACCCTGCGAGTACTTGATCCTTATACAAACGGCGCACCTTGCGGGCATTGCCTTTCATAACAGAATTGCCAAGGCTCACTTGACCATCGCCACCAATAACGACCTGATTGCCGCGCCTGACTGAGCAAATAGTTGTGCCACGGTACTGTTCCACTACTAAACTCCGCAAAGTGTTACCAAGCCATATTGTACTCGGTTCAACCGACCCGGTACCGCCAACCATGTGATAGCCTCGTCAAATGCAGTTAACGGTTCCACAACGTAACGTTGCCGACACCCAGAGCTTCCCGGTCGATCCAGACGAAGTCAGTCGCTGGCTGGCCGGGCTTCAGGCAGTTGATAACAATAGCCATGCCTGGGAAGTTTATCGTGGCCTAAAGCACAGCAATCGACTACACAACGATATTGATCGCCGCCGCATGGTGATATCGTGTTTTATCCCAGTATTGCGTGAGCTACACAACAGCCTTGCCGATTTATGCCGGGCTCAACCGATGCCACTCACTCGCGAATTCCGTCGCTCCGCAAAGTTACTTGATGGCCTGCTTCGAGAAGAGGCCTTTGCATTTAAGTTACTACTAGCCGATAGCGAAACGCCACTTGCTGATGACCTACGCCGAGCTATGATGGCGCTTAGCCGACAAGCCGATGCGCGGGTAGCAGGCTACCAAGCCTTACCGGCTAAACTGTTGCGAGATGCCAATCAACTTTATCAGCTTGCCGAGCATCACGACTTACTAGAAATACGCAGCAATAAAGAACAACCGGCAACAGTACATCACTACTTTTATATCCAATGGTTAGCCACCGCCGAGTTACAACAAATTCGAGCGCGTCAAATACCGCTAGTAATGCGATTTCTACGCGACAAGGCATTACTTGCCACACCTCTGCTCACAGACAAACCGGCAACCGCAAATAACACCGATCGCGCCTTGCATTTGCACCTGGGTGCAAAACCGACGCTGGCGTCTTATCTGCTTAAAACTGACGACAGCCACACGCGCTGGTTCAATATTGCGACCTTGCTAGAACAAATCGATTTAGAAATTACTAAAGGCCGATCCAATCGATCTAGCTTACCTGGCGCTGACACACTTGAAAAACAAACGCTTCTAAGATTACGTATCTCACTAGCAGAGAGCCGATCACGCCGTTCGGCAAGGCGCATAGTAAATCGTGAGTGCGATGCCACGTTAGGGCACAAAGCCATATGCGCTCATCTTAATTTTATTAGCACCGAGCAATTACCTGCCGCATCGCTTGCGCTACAGCAATCTGGTGGCGATACTTGGGTAAAGGGCAATCAAAGTGCTCAAGGTAGTTTGCTAAAACACGCAAAATGTAGCCCAGGCTTAGCTCAAGTGGGAGAGCTAGTGTGTATCAATGAGCAAAGCGAGCCCACGGCCGCAACCGCCCGAGTAGGCATAGTGCGCTGGGTGCAACAAGATAGAGAAGTGGAAATACAACTAGGTGTAGAATTTCTAGCAAAGGGCATACTACCCGTAGCCGTAACCCGCGCCAACCATATCGTTAGTGACAACGTCAGTATCGCTGACGAAGGAATGATAGTCGCCTGCAAAGTAAAAGATAAGCTCGTGCAAACTATCTTGTTACCCGCTTATTTGTATCAAAGCGGCGATACTATTACTGCCACCCAAAATGAGCAGTCGCGAAAGCTAAAATTGGTGCAAAGCCTACAAAATAATGGCTTGTTTAGTCATTTTTCGTTGGCGCAGGTTTAAGTTGTCGTTCCCGCGAAGTATCTGCCTGGTGTTGCGGGATCTATTCCACGTGTAGCAGGGATCCCCGCCTGCGCGGGGATAACGTAACCTTAAATCAGGTGTCTTCCGCAACCTTACTGCGCTTGGCACGCGGATGGGATTCATCGTAAACCTTAGCAAGATGCTGGAAGTCCAGATGGGTGTAGATTTGAGTTGTACTGATATCTGCATGGCCAAGCAACTCTTGCACAGCTCGCAAATCACCACTGCTTTCCAACATGTGGCTAGCAAACGAGTGGCGCAACATATGCGGATAACAATCGCGGCTTAAGCCTTGAGACTCAGCCAATTTCTTTAAGCGCATTTGCACCGTGCGCGGCGCAATCCGTTTACCACGTGAACTTAAAAATACGGCCTTATCATCAGCACCTGGCATCATGCGTCGGTAACTTAGCCACTTATTAATCGCATCTACAGCGGGCTGCCCAACGGGCAACTCACGCGTTTTGCCACCCTTACCCGTCACCCTAACCTGCCCAACGCTTAGGTCAAGATTCACAAGATCAATGCCGACTAATTCTGCCAATCGCAGACCGCTGGAATACATCAGCTCAAACATAGCCAAGTCGCGGCAGATCATAGGATCGCTCAGGTTCTGATTAAGCAAGCGACTCACCTCATCAGGATCAAGCGTGGCAGGCAATGCCTTTTTATCTTTTGGTGCAAGAATATCAGCAGCGGGATTAGTTTCAGCGCGACCAAGCTTAATGAGGAAATTATACAATCCTCTAACGGCTGATAAACGACGGGCTAAACTACGGCCGGCAATGCCATCGCGATGCTGCTCGGCTACAATGGCGCGTACATCACTACTGGTAACACGCTGCCAATCAGCGAGTTTGCGAGCAGTGGCTGAACGGGCCACAGCCTTTAGATCACGAGCATAATTACTAATGGTGTGCGGCGAACATCTACGCGCAACACGCAGCTCTTCAAGGTAGTCGTCAATTGCAATCTCGAAATCAGCCATTGGTTTACCCTCTACAGCAGAGAATGAACGCGGCGACTTAACACTTCGCCCAGTTGATTCAAAAACATCACGCCTTTACCTGGCGTAAAGCGAGTATCGTCCCGGCTAGTTAGCACAACCATGCCGATTTGGCCGTCGTGATACAGCGGAATAATGGCAGCCGAACCTACCTCTGGATCGGCATCGCCAAACAACACACTTTGTTGTTGCTCACTGAGTTCGCCACAGTGCGTTTCGCGCTTTTTGATGATCTCAGCAAAAAGTTCTAGACCAGGATCACACTTGGGTATTTCCCGATGATCAGGCAGCTCGATAGCGGCGGTACCTTCACCGGTGATCAATACAAAGTGAACGTCTTCTGCATTGAAGTTGGATTGCAAGTTGTCGCGCGTTAAGGCAAAAACATCATCCAAGGTTCGGCTCGAGATAATGTCTTGGATTAAACGGTGAAGACGTTGATGCAGTTGTTCGTTGTCTCGAGCAACTTCTATAAGGTCACGAAGGCTATGTTCGAGCGTGGCACACTTATTGCGCAGCACGCTAACTTGTTTCTCAACAAGTGATACCGCGGTACCTGTATGGTGCGGAATTCTTAGGCGTTGCAACAGATCTTCGTGTTGGTTGAAGAATTCAGGATTGACAGTTAAAAATTGCCTGACGGCAGATGCTTTAATCCCTGCGCTAATCTGTTGCGGTTCGGCTTGCGGTTCAGTTTGCATGTTAACTACATTTTCGTGTGGCCCTCAAAGACTGTAGAACATGCGCCAGTCATTTCAATCGAAGATGTTGTATTTTGCCAACAAATATTTAAGTCGCCACCGAGTAAGGTCACAGTGACTGTTTTGTCAAGCAAACCCTGGTTTTGCCCTACAGCTACCGCAGCACAAGCACCGCTGCCACATGCGCGAGTCTCTCCAACACCCCTTTCAAACACACGTAAATTAATGTGTTGTCGGTTAATGATTTGCATAAAACCAACATTGACTCGATTTGGAAACTGAACATGAGACTCCAGTAACGGCCCAAGTTGTTCTACTGGAGCACTCGATGTATCCGCTACTTGCAATACGATATGTGGATTACCAATCGCCACAACGCCCGCTTCAATGCTCTCATCATTTACTTCTATTAAGTACAACGGCTGCTCTGCATCGGCGATAAACGGCACTTGCGAAGGCACAAAGGTAGGCACGCCCATATCCACTGTGACCGTGCCATCGGCATTGTTACGCAGCACTAACAGGCCCGCGCATGTTTTAACCTTAATAGCAGTGCTAGTGGTTAACTTGTTATCGGTGACATAGCGAGCAAAACACCGAGCACCATTGCCACAATGCTCCACCTCAGAGCCATCTGCATTATAAATACGGTAATCGAATTCAGCTTCTGCATCACTGGGCTGCTCTACCACCAACAGTTGGTCAAAACCGATGCCAGTGCGACGATCTGACCACGCTGTGATTTGGCTTGCATCAACGCGAAACTGGCCATCCAGGTTGTTGACCACCATGAAGTCATTGCCAAGGCCATTCATTTTGGTGAATTTGACGCTAGTCATCAGGCCGTTATCCTTCGGGAATATGTTCGTTAGCAAACAATGATGCCACCGTTTCACGTTCGCGCGCTAGCAACACATCTGCGCCATCTACCATCACCTCAGCTGCACGCGGACGAGTGTTGTAGTTAGAGCTCATCACAAAACCATAGGCACCAGAGGACATCACCGCGAGTAGGTCATCCTGTTGGATAGACAATGTCCGCTCCTTACCTAGGAAATCAGCGGACTCACACACAGGGCCAACAATATCGTACGACTGAGGTGCAACATCTGCAGGTTTTACCTCCGTTATATCCTGCCAAGCGCTGTACAACGCCGGGCGTATCAGATCATTCATTGCCGCATCCACCACGGCAAAATGTTTGCCCTCGTTCTCTTTAAGATATTCGACTCGGGTTAACAACACACCCGCCTGCCCAGCGATATACCGACCCGGCTCTACAAATATTTCAAGCTCCCGATCGCCAATCGCAGCAATCACACAATCTGCCCACTCCTTGATATTCAGCGGACGCTCATCGGCGTAGCGAATGCCCTGTCCACCACCAATGTCCAAATGCTTTAACTTAATGCCGTCGGCGGCAAGCTCATCAACCATTTGCAGCAGCCGCGCAATAGCATCCCGATAAGGGTCGATTGAGGTGAGCTGAGAACCAATGTGACAATCAATACCATGCAGATCTAGCGATGGGCTTTCTGCAGCGCGTTTATACGCCTGCATTGCCACTGGCATCGAAATACCAAACTTGTTTTCTTTTAAACCTGTTGAGATATAGGGGTGGGTTTGCGCATCAACATCGGGGTTTATCCGCAAACTCACTGGTGCTACGACACCATGGGCTTGAGCAACTTCTGCCAGGCGCTCAAGTTCGCTGGTTGATTCGACGTTAAAGCAACGAATACCAACCTCTAGCGCCGATGCGATTTCATCGCGTGTTTTACCAACGCCTGAAAACACAATTTTGCCAGGTTCGCCACCGGCGGCAAGCACACGACGAAGCTCACCTTCGGACACAATGTCAAAGCCGGAGCCAAGCCGCGCCAATACATTAAGCACAGCGAGGTTGGAATTCGCTTTGACGGCATAACAGATCAAATGGGGTCGAGATTGCAAGGCATCAGCAAACTCGCGCCAAGCGGATTCGATCGCCGCGCGGCTGTAAACAAATAGCGGGGTACCAAACTCTTTAACTAATTGCGTGCACGGCACATCATGCGCGTGGAGTTCGTTATTTTTTCGGGTGAAGTAATCCATGTGTCTATCTATGCGAGTTATTCGTCGGGTAGGGTGCCATCAGCTTTTTTCTTAGCCTTTTTGGCTTCTTCCGTTACCGAATCTGTTCCAGATTTAGTGTCAGAGTCTGCTTCTATCTCATCGAGAGAGTCATCTAATTGTTTGATTTCTTCAGTGATAGCCGTATCTGTTTCTAAAAACAGCTCTCCTTTGTTGCCACAGGCAAGCAACACAGAACTTACGGCCAATACAATACTGACAGTGATGCGGTTCATGGCAACACCCTTTTTTAGTTGGGCTAAGAGTATACTCGGCGCGCACCCGTCGCAGCTGGTTCCATGAAATTACTTGACACAATAGAGCTTGAAACTGACCAAAACGTAGAGTTTTCCGTTATTTGGCTGCATGGCCTGGGTGCCAGTGGCCACGATTTTGAGCCAATCGTTCCGGAGCTTGCACTCCCGAAACGACCCGGAGTGCGTTTTATCTTCCCCCATGCGCCTGTGCGCCCCATTACAATAAATGGCGGAGCATCGATGCGTGGCTGGTACGATATCGACTCCTTGGTGTTTACCGAGCGCGAACACGACGACGAAGGCATCGATGGCTCAGTGCAGCAAATAAACGCGCTAATTGAGCATGAAATCGAGCGCGGTATACCGGCCCATCAAATAATCCTTGCAGGATTTTCTCAAGGTGGGGCTATTGCCTACAATGCTGCCTTGGAAAGTGAGCATCAATTGGGTGGCGTAATGGCTTTGTCGACTTATCTACCGATGAGCAGCGACAAACTCGCAAGCGTAAACGATCAGCGTAAATCGCTGCCGCTGTTTATTGCACACGGAATGCAGGACGATGTCATCAATATTGAGTACGCCGAGCAATCAGTGGCAAAACTAAAGGCGGCCGGATTTAACCCAGAATGGGCAACTTACCCAATGGCGCACAGCGTAAACCTTGAGGAAGTCAGTGATATTTCAAACTGGCTTAAGCACTTGCTGGGTATGTAGCCTTTAGACGTTGTTTGCCTCGGGCAATGGCTTGCGCAACCTGTGCAGGCGCAGTACCACCGATATGGTTACGACTAGCAACTGATCCTTCAAGGGTTAGCACATCAAAAACGTCTTGATCGATGTCTTTACTAAACGTTTGCAATCGATCCAGAGACATCTGTGATAAGTCGCAATCATTTTCGACGCCATAACGCACAGCCAGACCAACGACCTCGTGTGCATCACGAAACGCGACTCCTTTGCGGACTAAATAATCGGCAAGATCCGTGGCTGTCGAAAAGCCACGGCTAGCCGCTTCGTACATAGACGCTTTGTTTGGCTCAATCGCTGGAAGCATATCGGCAAATGCGCGCAAGCAATTATGCAATGTATCAACCGAATCAAACAACGGCTCTTTGTCTTCTTGGTTATCTTTGTTATAGGCAAGAGGTTGCCCTTTCATTAGCGTTAACAGCGCAATCAAGTTGCCATTTGCACGGCCGGTTTTACCACGCACCAGCTCTGGCACATCCGGGTTTTTCTTTTGCGGCATGATGGAGCTGCCAGTGCAAAAACGATCAGGCAACAAAATAAAATTAAACTGCGATGATGTCCACAGCACCAACTCTTCTGAAATACGTGATAAGTGCATTAAGCATAAGGCAGTGTTAGAACAAAACTCGATAGCGAAATCTCTATCGCTTACCGCATCAAGCGAGTTTTCACTCACAACATCAAAACCCAATAATTCCATGGTGATGCTGCGATCAATCGGGTATGAGGTTCCCGCCAATGCAGCCGCACCAAGCGGCATAGAATTAAGCCGCTTACGTGTATCCGCTAAGCGGTCCAGATCGCGTAGCAACATTTCGAACCAAGCCATCACATGATGACCAAATGTTAGTGGCTGAGCCGTTTGCAGATGCGTAAAACCTGGCATGATGGTATCGGTATGCTGTGATGCAAGCTCCAATAAACCCGTTAACAATCGACGGCATTCTGTGGCACAAGCATCACAAGCATCGCGCATATATAGGCGCACATCGGTGGCAACTTGATCGTTACGAGAGCGCCCAGTATGTAATCGTTTACCGGCATCGCCAATGCGTTCGGTTAATGCTGCCTCGATATTCATGTGAACATCTTCTAGCGATTCAGACCATTCGAATTCGCCGGCTTCGATCGATTGCTCGATACTGGTAAGGCCTGCGTGGATAGCCACTTCATCCTCATTTGATAATACGCCAACGCGTTGGAGCATCGTGGCGTGCGCACGAGAACCCGCGATATCTTGGCGATATAGACGTTGATCAAAGCTGACTGAGGCCGTAAAGGCCTCCACAAATGCATCGGTGTTCTCGGCAAAACGTCCACCCCACAGCTTGGCAGTGGTTGATGGAGTTGTTGTATTTTTTGGGCCGCTCATGATCTCTAAGGCTTAGTTTTTGACGTTATCGACGTATACTACAAGCTTTGATACCACGACGTCTGCCCATGTCCGAGAACATCGTACGCATTGCCACCCGTGAAAGCCCCTTAGCACTTTGGCAAGCCAACACAGTGCGCCAGCGACTCATGGCCAGCAACCCAAATTTGGTCGTCGAGTTAGTACCGATGACCACCAAAGGTGATCAAATTCAGCATGTGGCACTGGCCAAGGTCGGGGGCAAAGGCTTGTTTATTAAGGAACTAGAACGCGCCTTACTAGATGACCGCGCCGATATGGCGGTGCATTCAATGAAGGACGTCACTCACGACATGCCTGATGGCTTAAGCATCAGCACAGTGCTAGAACGCGAAGACCCACAAGATGCTTTAATCTCAAGCCGTTACAGCAGTATCGATAGCTTGCCAGACAATGCCATCGTTGGCACCTGCAGCCCGCGCCGCCAGGCACAATTGCGAGCACTGAAGCCAAACTTACGTATTAGAGATATGCGTGGCAATGTGGGCACGCGCCTAGCCAAACTCGACAGTGGCGATTTTGATGCGACCCTGTTGGCTTGTGCCGGACTTATGCGCTTGGGCCTGGAATCGCGAATCACCCAACGTATCGACACCCAGCTGTGCCTGCCCGCGGCAGGACAGGGCATTATCGGTATTCAGCTTCGATCTGCTGATAGGCGTTTAGTAGACATTCTCGAACCGCTACACCATCAACCATCAGCAACGTGTCTAGACGCAGAGCGTGCAGTAACCGCTGCGCTCGAGGGTGGGTGCTCAGCGCCAATAGCAGCATTGTCACAACTCGATGGTGACGATCTTTCGATAGTTGCCCGAGTGATTGGCCTAGATGGCAAGACACTACTCGAGACAGCTCAATCGGGTAGTGCAAGTGATGCAAGTGGCATCGGCACAAAGGCTGCCAAGGAATTAATTAAGCAAGGCGCGAAACAACTGTTGGAAGAAGCGGAGCTGTTTCACGCTGACGCCACCATCAACAATTGAACATCTCCACCAAACCCTGCGTTTTAATCACTCGAGCCAGCCATCAAGCACAGGACTTTATCGATGCCTGCCAGCAACTGGGATACAACACAAGCCACCTGCCCTGTATCGAGATAAGCGCTACCGACAACACACCCGATTTCGACGCCATTGATTCGGCTGATTTAATCCTGCTTACCAGTGTTAATGCCATCGATTACGCTCATCAAATGCGCCCTCTGCCCTGGCCAACAACGGCAACGGGCATTGGCAATGTATCGACCGCATGGTTGGCCAAACTGGGGCAACAACGGATACAACAAGCCGTGCCGCCTTTCACTAGCGAGGGGTTTATCGAGCAACTTAAACAAAGCAACATTAAAAAGTTAGTTGTGGTTAAGGGTGATGGAGGCCGCAACATCATTCAAGAGACTTGCACCGAGCTTGGGATCAAATGCACAACGATAGAAGTATACAAACGAATTTTGCCGCACCATCACAGCGATGATGTTGATGTTTTGCTAGCGTCAAACCCGCCCACTGTTGTTTGCGCTACCAGTAACGAAGTACTGAATAATCTACTAAGTTTGGTCCCAATAAAATTAAAACCTCAACTGTTATCACTACCCTTGGTCGTTAATAGCGAGCGCAGTGTACTACTGGCTAAAAAACTAGGTTTTACTAACAGTGTGTTGGTGGCCAACCCGCCTGGCGATAAAGGGCAGCTACAGGCGCTTCAACAAATCAACATTGCTCTGGAACAACGGTAGTTGGCCCTTGGTCCAAACGCCAGACAAACCCAGATCGCCCATCAGCAGGAAATAGCTTAGTGACTAACGGGTCATGCCCTGGTATGACTAATGATTTTTCTGATGCTAAATTTTGAATAGTTTCAAAACCTGCAGTCATAAGTTTAAGATCATGGACAATGGGAAAAGGCTTTTGCAGCATAAAGTTCTCGTAGTAGTGAGATGCATCGGATGCCAGGCAAAGATAGCCTGAAGTTGTCTTAACTCGCACAGCTTGTAAGCCGGCAGAGTGTCCGCCAATGCGATGCACCGTTACGCCGCCCTCCACTTCGCCATCGCCGTCATGAAAAATTACTCGGCCCGAGTAAACCTTATGAACCATTTCGCACACGTGCTCAACAGTAAAAGGTATTTGCAAATCTGGCTCACACATACAGGGGCCAGTAGCAAACTCCATCTCCGATTTTTGTAGATGAAATTTAGCGTTGGGGAATCGATCTAAGCCACCTGCGTGATCATAGTGAAGGTGAGTAATGATGACAGTATCCACATCCTCAGCGCGTATACCTATCACTTCAAGTGACTTCGCCGCATCGCGAATAATTGGGCGATCGCGTCTGGCGGCCTCCTTGTATTCGTAACCCGTATCTACAACAATCACTCGCTCCGACGACTGCAACACCCAAATGAAATAATCCATTGAATGCTGGCTATCATGATCATCGTCAACAATAAAACTATCTGCTCTTGTCCGAGAGTTGCGATCCGCATATTTCAATGCGCGAACTTGCCAAGTTTTTTCCATCTAGCTCACCATGTGGCCTTTTCGATTCCCGCTACTAACCACCGGATTACGTTGTCGGCCATTCATTTGTCCGGGGCCCAAAACGGCACTCAGATGGAGTCCGGGATGACGATATTCTTGATCACTTCTCAAGAATGACTTGATAACAAGCTATTTAATGTATACATTAAAATATTCGTTGTCAAACACCACCGCCGTAATTCAACGATAATATCGTTGCGGCGTTCATTCTTAAACGACATGGAATGCAGGAAAATGATCCCTGAGTTCAAAGTTACAGTATTTAAAGGCGACGGCATCGGCCCAGAAATCATGGAACCCACGCTGGATATCCTTCAACACTTACAAAACGTTAGTAATAAGTATTCATTGTTATTCAGCACGGCTGACGCAGGTGCTGCTTATTACTTGGAAACGGGTCAGTCGCTACCGGCGGAGTCGGTAGAGTTGGCGCGTTCAAGTGATGCGATATTACTCTCGGCAATGGGCTTACCCGATGTGCGCTACACCGACGGCACTGAAATCTCTCCACAGATTGAGCTTCGAAAAATATTTAACCTTTACGCTGGCGTCCGTCCAGTAACAGTGCGTGATGGAAAAAATTGCCCGCTTATTCGACCTAACCGCGAGACGATTGATTTTGTGTTAATTAGGGAAAGCACCGAAGGATTGTTTTATACGCAAGGCAAAGGAGAAGTCTCTAAAAACGAGGCTCGAGAAACGCTATTGATCACCCGTGATATCAGCGAAAAGCTATTCGACTTCGCCTTCAGCCTTGCAGCACAAAGAAAAGCAACAGGCTCTGGCAAAGGCACGGTTACTTGTGTGGACAAAGCCAATGTATTCCGTGCGTTTGCCTTCTTTCGCGAGATATTTTATGAACGGTCAAAGAATTTTCCAGATATCAATGCCGAACATGCCTATGTCGATGCGACAGCATTGTGGATGGTGCAACAACCCTGGGACTTCGATGTGTTAGTAACCGAAAACATGTTTGGTGATATTTTGTCTGATTTGGGCGCAGGAATTATGGGCGGATTGGGGTTGGCTCCATCGGCTGATATTGGCGATGAACATGCCGTGTTCCAGCCCTGCCATGGCTCAGCTCCGGATATCGCTGGCAAGGGTATCGCTAATCCGTTTGCAATGATTTTATCCGCCGCAATGATGTTGGAATGGTTGGGCCATCGTCATAAGCAAGCGCAGATGCTACTTGATTCTGTACTGCTAAAAGATGCGGTTAACGCTGCGTTGATTGATGGCCACTGCGTCACTGGCGACATCGGTGGCAGCGCTACCACTGCTGAAGCAGCAGAGGCAGTAATCACCTATCTTGCATCGCAATGAGCCATTTAAGTATTGCATGTATTGGTACTGGTTATTTCAGTGGGTTTCACTATGATGCCTGGCATAGAATCAATGATACAAAGCTAGTCGCTGCTTGCAGCCTCTCTATCGAGGATGCAAAAAAAACGGGGCTACCGGCGTATAACAACGCCGAACACATGCTGAAACACGTAAGTCCGGACATTGTCGATATTATTACGCCACCTGCTAGCCATCTAGACCTAATCTCGCTCTGCGCAGAAGCAGGCGTAAAAAATATTATCTGTCAAAAACCCTTCTGCAATTCGCTAAGCCAGGCAAAAGCGGCTATCAAAATTTGTAATGCAAATGGCGCACGCCTGATCGTGCATGAGAACTTCCGATTTCAACCATGGTTTCGTAAGATGAAACAAGTGATGGACGAAAATCTACTGGGAGATATTCATCAATTAACGTTTCGCTTGCGCACAGGAGATGGCCAAGGCCCTACGGCTTATCTTGACCGGCAGCCCTATTTCCAGCAGATGAACAAATTTCTGATCCGAGAAACGGGTGTTCACTATATTGACACCTTTCGATACCTGTTAGGCAAGCCCAACAGTGTTTATGCCGATCTTCGCAAGCTTAATCCGGCGATAGCTGGTGAAGATGCTGGGTATTTTATTATCGAGTTTGACAACGCAAGGCGGGCTTTGTTTGATGGAAACCGACATCTGGATCATGATGCGGACAACTGTAGGACAACACTGGGTGAAGCGCTGCTTGAAGGCAGCAAAGGCACACTAAGCTTAAGTGGATATGGCGAAGTTTTGCTAAGACGGCACGGCTCTAACATAGCTGACGTAATCTTGCCCCGCAGCCAATGGAATGGCTTCGCCGGCGATTGTGTTTATGCCTTGCAATCGCATGTGGCGCAAGGCATTAAAGCTGGAACAACGTTGGAGAACGAAGCAATCGACTACTTGCCAGTGCTTGAAATTGAATCAGCAATATATCAATCTACAGCAAACGGAAACAAGGTTGCCCTATAAATGAATGATGGCAAACACATTGATATTAGCGCCCACCATTCCAACAAAAACATGTCGAACACTCAACATGCGGTTAACGTGTTGAGAGAATTAATCATAGACAATCGTCTAGCGTCGGGATCCAATCACCTTGAAAGCGAGTTAGCTAAGATGTTGGGCATGTCTAGGACGCCTGTGCGAGAAGCAACGTTAATACTCGAAGCTCAAGGCTTAGTAGAAGTAAAACCACGGCACGGAATCAAAATATTATCAATCTCACCAGAGGACATGGATGAAATATACAATATCTTAACCGAGCTGGAGAGTTTAGCAGCGGAGCTGGCAGCACAAAAAGGATATACCGACAATGAATTTTTGGTTGCTGAAGGTGCAATCCAACAAATGGATGAAGCACTAGCACGGGAAGATCGAGAAGCTTGGGCACGCGCAGACGAGCTGTTTCATTCAGAACTCATCAGATTAAGTGGTAGTGAGCGAATCGGCAATATTTTTAGAATGTTTGTTGATCAAGTGAGCCGAGCTCGCAAGCTAACCCTAAACCTTCGCCCAACACCAACTCAATCCAATGAGGACCATCGAACCGTACTACAAGCCATACGTAAAGGCGATGCAAAAACAGCTCGCAAGATACACCGCCAACACCGCCTGCAAGCAAAAAAAATGTTGATCGCACTACTTGAACAATATGGGTTTCACAACGTTTGACACGTCACCAAAATATGTCAAATATTTGTAAGAAACTCACCTATTGAGCGGCCCACTTAGGCGATTTAGATCTCACTATCAGCCTTAAATGTTACGCAATGCTTCAAGTTTGTGTCTTATTGATAAAGATCCACAAATTTCTGCTGTAGCATTGAAGTCGAGGCAGCTCTAGGCCGTAAGCAATAATACTACGCAGCTGCAAGGCAGCTATACAACGAAACTAAACTGACAACAGGCTTTCCACCAATAACGATACTGATTGCACCCGCTAATCAGGCTAACAAAAGAGATGCATATGACTGAATCAGAATATCTATTATCAGTAGAAGAGTTCGACAAGCTATTTTATGAAGCGCTATATAGCTTTACCGATGATAATTTGTATTTCAGACTATCAAAATTTGGCAAAGCAACGACCGACGATAAGCCGAAGCGTGAACGCTAACGCTACCCCAGCACCGTACGCTGCACAAACCAATACGCCCCTATCAAGCCAATTAAAACTGATGCAGGTTGCGAGATTCGACTGCGATACCACCATTTATCACCAAACCATACGCCCACTGTAAACAAACATACCCCTACAACCAACAGCTGCCCTAATTCCACTCCGATATTGAACCCAAACAAGGCTGCAACAAAATTATTAGTCGCAAGCCCTACTTCACCCAACACGCTAGCAAAGCCTAAACCGTGTAATAAGCCAAAACCAAACACTATGGCCATTCGCCATTTATTAAGGCTTGCCGTGACAAAATTCTCTACACAAACGAACACGATAGATAAAGCGATAAGAGGCTCTACTATTGACGGCGAAACCCTTAACAGCCCACTAACGCCGAGTGCTAGGGTAATTGAGTGGGCAAGAGTAAACAGTGTTATCTGTACCGCCAGCGGCCGCCATCTTGGAGTCAACAGGAACAGGCCAACCACAAATAAAATATGATCAACGCCTTTGGGCAAGATATGCTCAAAACCAACGACAATATAGTTAGCAATTACACTTCGTTTAGTTAACGTAGTGGCTTGTTCAAATTGTATTAGATCGCTTTGTTGCCCGGGGGATAGCAATACAGCAAAGTCCATTTCCTGAATATCGCTATTACCTCTTACAATGACTTCACCAAAGGCCTCAGTCCATTGCCAACTTACCGCGCTAACGCCGCGTGGTAATGACACCTCTAATGTTATGTTTGAATCCCGCGGGATATTGATATCACCCACTGGTGGGATTTCTGTTAATGAAACACCAGTAGGTAAAACCACACCATCTGCACTACGGATAAAGAGCGATGAAAGAAACTTAGCCTCAAATAGCTCAAATTCAGTTAATAGCTGATCTGGCTCCATCTCACGTAGGTTTTGATAAATATCACTATTCTCTGACGTATCGGTATTATCGTGCTCCGGACCAATCTCTGAAATAAGGCTCTCAAGATTAAGCGATAGGCTTATCAGCAATTGAGAATCCGCATCTGTATCAGACTTGTTTGAATAATTAAGGTCGGCAATAGCAGGCCTAATTTCATGTGCCACAGCACTGCTAAATGCTATTACGAGCAACAGGACGAACAGCTGCAATCGTATGCTATAAGAAGTAAGGCCATGAGATTGTGTACGCATTTATGTCAATAGAACGGATAGTTCAGATGTTAGAGGATTCAAACTGACAAGCAACACAAGAGAGAAGTTGTTGATATTGTACCAGAGCACAATTATATGGAGGGCAGCTAAGCCTACGGGCATGATAGCCAAGTAGCGAAAGTTTAGGCTTTGCTACAAGCGAACTAGTTTGTCGAAGGTAGCTTAGCGAAATTGAACCAGTATTCGCAAAAGTTGTTTGCAACCTCTTTCATGCCTTTAGCAGAAACAGACTTACATATAAATGAGCTAGCGCCCAGTTTATATGCCTTGCAAACATCATGTTGAGCGGCCGAGGTGGTCAGCATAGAAACTGGTATGTGGCCAAACTGATCGTCTTGCCTAAGTTTTCTTAGTATTTCGAAGCCGTTTTCTTTTGGAATATTAATATCAAGTAAGATAACGTCTGGCACATCCACATCACTATTGTGAGCGAATTCGCCTCGACAATGGAGATAATCAAATAGCGCAGTACTATTTTGTACACTTCTGAAGATCAGGCCATCACGGCTTTCACAGAACGCCCGCCTGGTCAGATAGATGTCTTCGTCATCATCATCAACCATCAATATGACTGGATTTTTCATCGGAGTTCGCATGTTGTCTACTGTGTAAAACTGATCAAGAAGTTACTGCCAACATCTGGTTCGCTCTTAGCTGATAATCGCCAGCCGTGTTTATCGCAAACTGTGCTACAAATCGCTAAGCCGATGCCATTGCCCTTATAGTCTTTGTTGCGGTGTAATCGATTAAAAGGTTCAAATATCTTACGAGCGAACTGCATTTCAAACCCTATTCCATTATCGGACACTATTACGCCTTCTTGATAGTCTGCACCAAGGCCTTTTACGGTAATTTTCAATGGTCGAGATTTCGAACGGTACTTTATGCCATTGCTAATCAGGTTTACAAAAAGTTGCCGCAACATCCCTTTATCACCTTGAACATCTGGAAGTGGCTCTAATGTGATGACAGCCTCAGATTCTTCAATTGTGATGTCTAGTTCAGAAATTACTTCCTCTAATAATTTGTTAAGTGAAACAGGCTCATGTTGCGGTTCCTCTTGAGAGGCGCCAGAAAAACGTAGGAGATCGTGTATCAACGTGCTCATACGGTTAGAAGCGTCAACAATAACTTTTAAATGATAGCTGGCATCTTCACTGAGACTACCCTCTAGATCATCTTCGAGAAAGCTACTGAACTGTTGGATCTTGCGTAGCGGCTCTTGAAGATCGTGCGATGCGATAAACGCAAATTGATTAAGGTTTTCATTAGCGGTTTCTAGCAGTCGATTTTGCTCTTCTACACTTCTCGACGCTCTATTACGCTCCGAGACATCCGTCAACACTACCATCCGCACTCCTTGAAGAGTGCCAACTGATTTAATGCTGCAATTAACTTCTACTTCAAGATAGCTGGCATTTGGAAGAGTGAAGGTCAGTGGCAGTCGTTGTGCATCACCATCACGCAATGCTGCTATTAAACCAAGCTTGTCATCGATATCAAATGCGCTATGGCAGTTTTTCCCCGGAAGCAGGTCGGGATCAACTTCAATTTTTTCACACAAACGATTACTAGCTGAAATGATGAGTCCATCGGCATCGCTCAAAAACATCATTGCGGGAACTGTTTGAAATAGGCTTTGGTAATACTCGCTTTGATGACTTATGAATTCAACTTGTTCTTGGTTTCCAATCAACAAACCAATCCAGTTACCAATTAACTGTAAGAAATTTAAATCCTCAGTGCTATATGGTTTTCTTCGAGCTTCAGATGAGGTGAAACTTACGGCGCCATACGGTCCGTTTGCAGTATGTATGGATGCGCCAATATAGCTTTCGATTTCACTGATTTTGTAGCATCTTAGATTTTTAAGCTGACTATTTGATACATCATCAATCGCTAATTTAGATTCACTGTCTATGAACTGACCACAAAACGTATCATCAAGCTGCATCTGTGTACCGACAGATATAGCGTTACTATTTTTGCTACGAACGCATTTAGCTTCAAAGGTATCGCCCACTATCATGCTGACAATCGCTGTATCAAGATGATAATACTCAAGCCCCACTGCTAATAAATGCTCCAACTTTTGTTGATAGCAAAGGTGTTCATCAGAAATAATAGTAAACAAACTATCCCGCGCACTTCTAAACAATTGTTCTTCCGTGCAATCATAACCATTGGTGTGGTACTCAATAGTTGTGACTCCATCACGACTTATCGCACTAGTAAAGGCACGAACTGAGCGGATCGAACCATCGGCCACGCGCGTCGTAAATACTGTAGTTTTGGATTCACCGGGTTTTATTTCAGCTAAAAAGGCCCGTAGTGAATCACCGGCTTCTTCACCACGGATGTCATACATACTCTTACCGATAATTTTTTCGACGGTGCTAGACCAACGATCTGCAAAAGGTTGATTACAGGAAATAATTTTGGCGGTTCCCGCCTCCCAGCGCACAAAAAAACTCTCGGTAGCATCAACAATATCCTTATATTGTTCATCTACTACATCAATTTGTTCGTTGAGCATTGCTTGACTCATTAGTATTTGGCTCGTTTAGAACATCTCATGGAACGATAATCTTTGTGCTTAAGCAGAGAGTTATTTAAATCTTCTCTTCTTGGTGTTTTGCTCTTCGACAATATCGTTACAAAGCCGATCTTGTTGTTCTGATTGGAGCCTTAGGCCTGCTTCAGTATTATCGATAATCAACACCCATTGCCCAACAGAATCAGCAAACAAGTGCAGATCAATTATTGACCCTTCTATAATTTGCGTATTCACCAGTACTACTGCCGATTCATCTATGGGTAACAACGATTCAATTGCCGGAAGTTGTTCACTGGCCAGCACACCATTTTCTATCGAAGGAATCCCGCACTTTTCAAGTTCACCGCCACTATCAACAACAACAAGATTTTCGTCTAAGCAAAGGTACGCCATCGACCTATTACTGGCAGGCTGCGTTTTCACATAGCGTACGACTGAAAAAGGTAGTTTTTTATTCATCGGGAATGCTCCCCCGACTATTTTTCGGCAACAACGCGCTAGCCATAGATTGGAACATCTCACTTACACCGCTATCCGTCTTTGCGCTGGTCTCCATTACCGCTACCGCTTCATCCTTAAGAGCTTGAACATCTACTGTTTCATTTTCCCAATCTTCTTTTAGATCCGATTTATTCAGAACCAAAACAAAGGGCTTGGGCCCCAACGTGTCATTAACCAATTTGTTCAAAGAAACAGCGCTTTTATATGTGTTGGGCCTAGTGGGATCAACAACCAATAAATACCCAGCCATGCCACGCAAATAAGCCGGAAGTACCTTTTGATGATTATCTTCACCATAAACATCCCATAACAGCAAAGAGATATCCTGTGCACCGAGGCTTACCACTTTCTTATCGATTTTTACACCAATGGTTGTGGTGTATTTCTCGGAGAAAATGCTATCGACATAGCGCCTCACCAAGCTTGTTTTGCCTACGGCGAATGCTCCCAACATGCATACTTTTTTCTGTAGCAAAAGTTTTGTTCCTATCGTCTATTAATCAGCCAAATATATACGGTCTACACCTGTAACCACTCGCGCTAATTCTTTAGCTTGTTCAAACCATTTAACCTTATCAAGACCCAAGTCGCCCTTTATAAATAATGTATTGTCTTCAAGCGCTAGGGTAATGCCTTCTGGGGGTGCTAACAGCTTATTCAATCGTCTGAGAGTAAAGTCTGGGTTTAGTGCTTGATAGGCTTTAAATTGAAACGTTACTTGCTTAGAATTTAATCCACTACCTTCAAGCAGTTCCGAAGGATCAATCGCTAAAGGATCACGAAGACCACTCAATCGATAATCTCTGAAACTACGTTGGCTATCAGTCACGATGATACCCGGCCGCTGCTCAACACTATGCACATAATTGTTCCATCGATGAGTGTCATAGATGCCATATACAGTCCAAAACACAAAACACAAAAAAGCTATGGCCAAACCAAGCAATATCTGCTTAATGCGGTTCGGCAGATTTCGCCACTTGTTTTTAAATGTACCGTCGTGCGTATGCAAAAAATCATGTAGTTCCGGGCGTAATGGATCAAACGGTGCTGTATCGCCCGAGTAGCCAGAAAACTCTGCTTGGTAAGCTTGATGGATACCCTCAAGTTTCACCTGCATCGCTTCTCGAACCTTCTGAGGAGCAACGCCTCTAATAACGGCTGCTAATACCGCAGAGGGTCCCCACTCTATCCATACCGATAGTTCACCCACCTGCAATGTGTTTAATCCATCAAATTCATCAGCCTCAAAGGCTTCATGGACAAACGACTGTATTGCACTCAACATCCCACTGACCATGTCAGCGTCCTGAGTTGATGCGGAATCTGAGGAGACATGGCAAACAGGCAAGCCCGTTTCTTTCTCTATCAAGAACAGCTGCTCCAATCGATACCGACGCTTTTTAGCCTTCTTATCTGGCGTTAGCATAGCCGTGATCATCTTTCGCATTGCCGGACCAAGAATCGGAAACAAGGCATCGGCCATGATGTCTGGCTCATCTCTGGCAGTTTGATGAAACTGGCTGACCACAACTGGCTTTAATACTTCGCCTAATTCCTCACCCTCAGAGATACGCAGGCGCATCGCAGGTACTAGAACTTCGCTGGCATCTCGCGCACGGGTTTTAGGGTCGCTGAGTTTTTGCTCTAACTGATCAAGGCGCTTTAGACCCTCTTCTATACGAGTACGGTCCGCCGCAAACAGGAGTTTACGAACCGCTTCTATTTCAGTTGATTCATCAGTTGTCGCATCACTTGGCCCAGAGGTATCAACAAGTTTGGCAACAGCATCTTCGCTATTTGGCACCGGAGATATCCATTTAGGTTTTTGTTTGCCCTGTAAGCTGAGTAGCGACATCGCCTAATAGGCTTGACAGCGCACCTTTATCCAGCTTTTGAGCATCTAGCTCAGTAATGGCGGACTCAAGCCGTTGCATGATGTCATCACGGCTAGATTGCATCGAATTAGTGAGTTGTTCATTGGCTGTCTTTAGCTGAGACTCTAATTCACTCTGCACTTTACCGTTACTATCGTTCGCCTGGGTAAGTTGAGTCATGAACATTGATTGTGCATCAGCTAAGCTGTTATTCGTTTCTGCTAGGCCAGTTGTTTGTTTCTCGTCGTTGTGCTCAAGCTGCGAGTTAACTGCTTCTAAGCTTTCGCCAAGCTTGCGATGTAGTTCCGCAAATTGACGCTCACAGTTTTCCCGCAAACTAGAGAGCTGGTCTTCTACATAGCTATGTAAAGAAGATATTTGCTTGCTATGGGAAGCCATTTGCTTCCCGAACAATATTTCTTGAAGCGTACCTAGCTCACCGCCGGAGAGCGCCGCTTGCTCCAACTTGAACGCAGCGACGGCTGTGTTCGTATTCTTCGCACTGGTATCTGAGCCTTTAGAATCAGCTGAATCTAGGTCCTGGTCTGCCTTAGCCATAATGGTTCCTCCGCAAATAAGACAGGCAGTTAGTCAACCAAAAAGCTAGCTGCTACCTTTTATAAGTGATAATAGTATGCAGGACTAATACGACATAGATTCGCGACCTTCTTGAGCGCCATGTCTGTAAATAGCCATGCTGAACTATTTCCTCACAAACCGCCTGTTTAATCAAGATACGGACCAAATTACGGTTACGCCGGATTTTTTATTGGCGGCAGAATTGCCCCGATAAGCTTCAAAACAATAAACCAGCGGTTGATAAACCACTCATTCAATTGAATCGACCTGGAGCAGGTGCTTTGCGCTCTACAGCGGTACAGGAATATTGATTAGGAGGGTCATTCTTAGAATAAAACGGACCGGCCGTTAATGACCGGTCCCTTGATCAACCACCGCGTGCGAAAGCATAGTGGTAAGCAATTAATTACGACTGTGTACTGTCATTCTTGTCGATGACTCGGAAACAGTAACGGCCATGCCATGTAACCCTGTTTACAATTCGTCACAATTTATCTGATCGCGCACATAATGGCTTTCAAAGATGAGATTTACCACAACAACTGGCATTTAATTGCGGCTGTCTTCACAACTATTATCGGCTAAATTTACGCCACCGGCAAAAGCACAAACTGCTTCATTACCCCGTGGATGATCGTGTTATTCCTTCGAAGACGGCGGCCCGGAATCAACTTGCCAGGCAATCGAAACACGCTCGCAGAGACCCAGCCTTTTTGAGGGAACGCCACGAGCATCCGAATTTAGCAAATTCACTCGCGCGCTTCACAGGCCATTAGAAAACGCAAATAAACCAAGTTTCTGCACTCAGTTCACATTCAGAATACACATTCATGGCTGAATTCTGCGATCGCCATAAAGAAAACGCCTGAGAAAACGCTATAAGGATTATAAAGTGAGAATTAGCACAAACGGTACAATCAGTGCTTCTAACAAAAAACGTCTGTTAATGCGTTTTACATGAACACAACACTACCTGAGCGAAACAAGTGTCAGCAACTCCAGTTCAAACATCGGTACTCGTTGTAGACGACGATGACGACATTAGATATGCCATCGGTAATATCTTAAAAAAGTGTGGCTGTGTCATATCAGAATCAGAATCGGTAGAAGACGCTCTTCTAGAACTCTCAGAACATCAGTACGATATTGTATTCTGCGATATGCGATTTCATGGTGGCATAGGGGGCGAAGCACTATTAGAATTCACCAACAAGAACCTACCCGACATAGACGTAGTTCTCGTCTCATGTGCGATGGATGCTCAGCGCAAAAAAGAACTTAAAGAACAAGGTGCAGCAGTATGCCTTCAGAAGCCGTTCTTTAAAGATACCTGTCTTGATGTACTCGCCGAATTACAGCAACAGCATCAAAAGGTTGCTTAAGTCCAAGGTTATCATCCCAGCGAGGGCGAAAGGACTGTCATAACTCCTTTCAAAGAAGTCGCGGACCAACACGGTACGTCTACGCCATCGTTTATCTATACCGTCACATTAAACACTGCTGTTTGTTACACAGTGATTCCTATCTATATCTAACAGTTAAAAATTCGTGACTTAATGTAAACGGTTTATTTTTTTGTCAGCTCGACATGAAGAAATCCGTTTACGTTCCGTTAGTGGTTTATTCGCAAAGTGAAACATGCTGACAAGCAAACGTGCAAAGACGCTGTGCATAAAAATAATAAGTAGTTCGATTTATACCAAAAAGGTGTAGAGATCCAAATTACCTAAGCAGTAGGGAGAATAAAACATGCACGATCAAAAAAAAGATAGCGATCATCACTATAAAGCCGATCTATTCGGTTTATTGTTTTATCGCACTATAAACCTATCCAGTCGGCGGGGTAAAAACCCACACACAGCTTTTAAATCCCCAGGTGAAAAAATAAAAAACCGTACGAAATAAAGCAACATAACAAAAATAATCATGCGCCTAATCAGATACACAAAGCAAAGCATGTAACCAACGCCCTTTTACAATAATTGGGTTAGGAGAGAAGTATGAACATCCACCAATCAACACTAATAACACCTGTTATTTTCCCGGCACGAGCCATTTCTGACTACGACCACGATGCTAGCCGCAAACTAGTACACATTAAAAAGACCACAGCAAAAATAAGCCGTAGTGTTTTTATTCATTTGCCACCACAACCATCAATAGCATAACTAGCCTCGGGCTTAGAAAAAACAGGAGTAAAGTCATGAACAAATTAGCGCAATTATTAATAGAAGACGAACTAGACAAAGACGGCATCCGCTTTAAGTCTCCCAATCGAAAATTGAAAGAAAAGAATCGAAAGAAATCAATGAAAAGTGAACGGATGGTTTACAGATAATAATGGGATCAACACTTATACTGTCCAACAGGTAGCTCGCTGGATGAAAGGCTATAACACTTTCCCGGCACACACATCTCCTTCATTCGTGCAAGAACTAGGCGTGTGATTCAGCAAGCTACTTGTTCGCCCAAAGCTCATTCCAACTCCCCCTCAACCCACTGTTGAATCACGTCACTCATCACAATAACTCTGTTCCACCTATTCCAAACAAACTCGGCCACAAGTTCTAGTGTTCGAAGCCCAAGGCCATGGCAGAGTCAATTTACCATCGAATATGGCAGCTAGTTAGTCAACATAACAGCGCCAATAACAGCCAACAAGGTGGTGTTGGACTATGTGAGTCAATCAGCTGGTGAAAAATCCCCTTTTATACTTGCAACAAAGTGAGCTCTCAGCCACTATAAATATTCGTTGGCAAATAAAAGGAAATTAAAAATGAAAATGAAATTAATTGCTGCAGGCATGCTGGCATTCAGCGCCACTGCAATGGCTGATGCTCCTGGTGGCCCAAACTGTGGTTGGGGAAATATGCTGCTTGAAGGCAAGACTGGGCTAGCAAATCATATGCTTGCACTCACCACCAATGGCACATCTGGAAACGCTACCTTCGGAATGACATTTGGTTCTAACGGCTGTAGTGTCGAAGGGCCTCTGACTTATGGTGGAGACTCACTGGTTTGGTTTGACGGTGTTCTTGACGAATACTCAACAGCCGTAGCAATGGGACACGGAGAAGCACTTGAAGCAGTCGCTGTCATGATGGGTGTTCAGGCAACTGATCGATCACATTTCAACGATGTAATGCACGAGAATTTCACATCTCTATTCCCAAGCACTGAAGTGACAAGTCAGGAAGTTCTAGACAACATGGTCGTGTTGATGTCTAGCGATGAAAAACTACAAAAATACGTAGGCTAAGCAACACAGCTGCATGGCGTAGCCGTTTAGGCTACGCCAACCCCACCACTTACGAATAGATTACTCTCTTGCCAATACTGTGCGGTCCCAACTAATAGCGCTAGCGCTCACGAGCGCTTACTACTGCTTTTTCAATCCATTGGCCCTAGCTGCTGATGTCACAGCATGGGCAAGCAAGGCCAAGCAACAAAACCTGCATCAGGAAAAAGTCTGGCAGCAGTTGATGCATTATTTGCCGTCTAATCGATCCCCTACTGGCATAGAAAGTCAAATAGATGATGACAGATACTTTCTGGCTGCTGATGGTAAAACTAATCCACAAGCCGAGCTAATCGCGAGCATAGAAGTACTGCTCTCTCCCAACACAAAACCTTCAAACGAAAGCGCGCACTGTCGTTTTGTTTCACGAACCGATTGGTTGCGCGAACAATTTAATCTTGAGCCAATGCCGGTACCTCAATCTTGTTCGGCTTACCACGATTGGCGCAAAATCGTAGGCTCACATCGAATGTCGTTGGTCTTTCCAGCATCCTATCTCAACAGCCCCTCTTCAATGTTTGGCCACACCTTACTTCGCTTCGATTCTGAAACCACTGACGAAGGTTCGGATTGGTTAAGTTGGTCACTTAATTTTGCCGCCGACACTGGCTCTGAAGATTTCTCTGCAGGTTATGCATTTAAAGGTATAGCGGGCGGCTATATCGGAAAATTCAATTCGATCCCCTATTTTAAAAAACTACAGGAATATGGGGCCATTGAAAATCGAGATATTTGGGAATACCAGCTTGACTTCACTCCCACAGAACTAGACCGTTTACTCGATCATGCCTGGGAATTACGAGACATTGGCTTCGATTATTATTTCTTCCGTCAAAACTGCTCATACCGTTTATTAGAGCTAATGGACTACGCACGCCCCGGCCTTAATTTAACTGAGCAATTTAAACTTACCACCATTCCAGCAGATACGGTTAAAGCAGTTGCGAACGCAGGCTTAATCAACGAACGTCATTATCGACCCTCTTTAGGCACGGGTATTCAAGCTCGCTATCAAACGCTTCCAAGATCACAGCGACATTGGGTTGAACGTATTGCCAATAATCCAGCGACAGCACAAAGCGATAAGTTCAACGCTCTGGATATGAACACGCGCGCCCAAATAGCTAGAGTGGCCAATGATGTCATCACTTACCGTTCGCGACGCGCAAAACGATCACCAGAAGTTGCCAAACGCCGGTTAGCCTTACTCAGGATTATCAGCGAGCTACCGGTTGAAGAATCAGAGATAGCGGAACCCAGTGCTCCTGAAATAGCGCATGACACCCGCACTATATCTATCGGCCTGGGGCGAGCAGACAAATTGGATTACAAGCAACTGGGCATTCGTTGGAGCTACCACGATTTTCTAGATAGAAGTGCTGGCTACCTAAAAGGTGCTGGCATTGTGTTGGGCGATTTGCGAGTACGCCGTGATGAAACAGGAAAAACACAACTACAAGGATTAGAATTGGTGACGTTGCAATCACTTAGTGATCGCGCCTTACTATTCAGAGCTATATCGTGGAATCTTTCTGTCGGCTTCGCGCGAAACGAGCATCGTTTGGACGGGCGCCTTGCTGGAAGAGTTGGTGGCTCAATAGGCAAATCAACCGAAATACTGCCTAACACCGTTGGCTACGCCTTATTAGGTGCATCCGCGTCGCAGTACAGCCGGTTTGACGAACACTTCGCAGATGCTCAAGTGCAGTTTGGTTTTTTACATCATGTAAAAAGCGCAGTGACGCAATTCGAGCTCAAGCTTGATTCACAACAAGATGAGTCTCTGCGTAAAACCGCTTTTATTAAGCACAATCTGCCGCTATCGCGTAATCAAGCACTGCGTCTCTCATACTCTTGGTCAAAGATTCGTGACGACAGTACAGAGCAAGCACAGCTTGATTATCGATTTTATTTTTAAGGGATTTTTTATCGCGCTTAATCCTCGTTATCCCAGACTTGACCAGACTTGACCAGACTTGATATGGGATGACGAGGATCTGAATTTAAATCTCACCCCAAATATCATCGACCCGCTGTTTTATTTCATCGCTCATTACAATCGCCCTTCCCCATTCTCGGTTGGTTTCACCGGGAAGCTTATTAGTGGCGTCCATACCCATTTTGGAGCCTAAGCCTGATACGGGCGAGGCGAAATCAAGGTAATCGATGGGGGTGTGGTCAATAATTGTGGTGTCTCGTCCCGGATCCATGCGGGTGGTCATCGCCCAGATCACATCCTCCCAAGAACGCGTATTGATATCGTCATCAACCACGATTACAAACTTGGTATACATAAACTGACGCAGGAATGACCATACGCCTAGCATCACACGTTTTGCGTGACCGGGGTATTGCTTCTTCATACTCACCACTGCCACACGATAAGAACATCCTTCGGGCGGTAAATAAAAATCCACAATCTCAGGAAACTGCTTCTGCAATAACGGTACAAACACTTCGTTAAGTGCTACACCTAGTATTGCGGGCTCATCTGGTGGTCGCCCAGTATAGGTAGAGTGGTATATCGGGTTGCGTCGGTGGCTAACGCGTTCGATTGTAAACACTGGAAAGCTATCAACTTCGTTGTAATAACCGGTGTGATCACCAAAAGGGCCTTCATCTGCCACATCGTCAGGGTAAATAAATCCTTCGAGTACGAACTCTGCAGAGGCCGGTATTTGTAAATCAGAGAGCTCACCCGTCGTTAGCTTTGTGCGCTTGCCTCTAAGTAAACCGGCGAAAGCATGCTCAGATAAGGTATCAGGGACTGGCGTCACAGCTGCAAGAATGGTTGCAGGGTCGGCGCCGAGTATGACGGTAATAGGAAACGGCTTACCGGGGTGCTCTTCTTGCCACTCTTTTAAATCCAGCGCACCCCCTCTCTGCCCAAGCCAACGCATGATGACCCTATCAGGGCCGATGACTTGCTGCCGGTAGATGCCCATGTTCTGGCGTTTTTTGTTAGGGCCCTTAGTAATAACCAAACCCCAGGTGATCAACGGGCCGGCATCCCCAGGCCAACAGGTTTGAATAGGCAGGCGGGATAGATCCACCTTGTCCCACGTTTCTTCACGGCAAACGGCATTGCGCACCATCTTAGGTGCCATATCTAACACTTTTTTGTATTTAGGCAGCGTACTGATGGCATCTTTAAGGCCGCTTGGCGGTTCAGGCTCTTTTAGGAATGCCAGCAACTTACCCACCTCAGATAATGCTTCGACGTCCTCTTCACCCATGCCCATGGCAACGCGCCGTGGCGTACCAAATAAGTTTCCGAGTAGTGGTATATCACTTTTAGGGTTTTCGAATAGCAAAGCTGGGCCTTTCGCCCGGAGGGTGCGATCACATATCTCGGTTATTTCAAGATTAGGATCTACCTCTACAGAAACCCGCTTAAGCTCACCCTGGCTTTCCAGCCCATCGATAAATTCGCGTAGATCGCTGTATTGCATCGTTACGCAGCTAATCCTGTATGGCGAAGCAAGGCATCAACGCTTGGCTCACGACCACGAAAAGCGACAAAGGATTCCATCGCTTTACGAGAACCGCCCATGGCCAAGACTTCATTCATAAAGCGGGCTCCGGTTTCTGGATTGAAAATACCTTCTTCTTCAAAACGTGAGTAAGCATCTGCAGACAATACTTCAGCCCATTTGTAGCTAAAGTAACCGGCACTATAGCCGCCTGCAAAAATATGAGAAAAGCTATGTTGAAATCGCAACCAATCGGGGTAGTCAATTACGGCGACTTCACTGCGGACTTTATCAAGCACCGCTTGTACATCCGCAGATTGCGCTGGTGTTGATTGCAAGTGAAGCTGCATATCAAACAAAGAAAACTCCATTTGCCTAAGTAGTTGCATCGCAGACTGAAAATTACGCGCCTTGCGTAGTTTCTCTAGTAGGTCATCGGGCAAAGGAGCACCCGTTTGATAATGTCCGCTTATCATATCTATTGATTCGCGCTCCCAGCACCAGTTTTCAAGAAACTGGCTGGGCAGTTCAACTGCATCCCATTCAACACCGCTGATACCTGACACTCCACCAGTGTCAATCTGCGTTAGCATGTGGTGTAAACCATGGCCAAACTCATGGAACAACGTTGTGACTTCCATATGGGTTAATAGCGCTGGATCGTCCCCTACGGGCGGCGTAAGGTTGCAAGTAAGGTAGGCAATTGGCAGTTGCACTCCCTGTCCTATACGTTGCCGGCTAGTGCATGTACCCATCCAGGCACCACCGCGTTTGTTTTCACGCGCATAGTTATCAAGGTAAAAATCACCGCGGGCTACACCATCGCTATCAGTAATGGTGTAGCAACTAACATCGGGATGATAAACATCAACATTGTCAGTTTGTTTAATAGTGATCCCAAATAATTTACCTACTACATCGAACATACCGGGTATGACTTTATCCGCCGGAAAATAAGGTTTTAGATCTTCGTCCGAGATTGAGTAGTTTTTTTGTTTTAGTTTGTCGCTAACAAAAGCCAGATCCCACACCTGTAAATCATCTATTCCACACGAATTTTTGCCAAACGATTTAATCTCAGCCATCTCTTTTGTGGCAATCGGTTTTGCGCGCTTCGCTAAATCAGTTAAAAAATCCAACACTTGTTGGGGTGACTCAACCATCTTGGTGACAACGGATAGATCAGCGTAAGAGTCGTAATTAAGCAGTGCGGCTTTCTCAGCGCGTAGCTTCAGTATCTCCTCCATATTTGACGTGTTGTCATACTCACCCGCTTGTGGACCTTGATCAGAAGCCTTAGTGCTGTAAGCAATATAGAGCTCTTTACGTAGTTCTCGGTTGGTACAAAATGTTTGTACCGCATAATAAACAGGAAAATCTAATGTTAACTGCCAACCCTCTTTGCCTTTTTCAGTGGCGCGAATTTTAGCGGCAGCCTTAGCAGATTCTGGCAGTCCATCGAGATCAGTTTCATCAGTGATGAACTTTTCCCATGCATTCGTTGCATCAAGCACGTTATCGGAGAATTGGGTTTTAAGTTTTGATGAAGCCTGTGCTATTTCGCTAAAGCGTTTTTTGTCTTTATCATTTAGCGCAACACCACCTAATTTAAAACCGCGCAAATCGTTTTCTATGGCTTGTTGTTGTGCCTGGCTTAAATCAGAAAAACCTGCGGATTCTTTTAACGCGACGGTCTTTTCGTATAGCGCTTTGTTTTGGCCAAGCTCCGTATAAAATGCGCTGATTTTTGGCAAACAGCCGTTATACACTTCTCGCAACTCGTCGTTATTCATCACCGCATTGAGATGACTTATCGGTGACCAGAAATTATCGAGATTATTGTGAGCTTCTTCTTGAGGCTGAACAAAATTATCCCAGGTGGGGGCATCGATAGTTTGAACAGTGCTGACAACCGAGCGACAGTTATCAATGAATTGATCGAGCTGTTGTTCAATCTTACTGTAATCGATAGCACTGAAATCAGGGCGGTTAATTAACTGTTGCATAAGCGACCTACGGATTGTCGTCCCCGCGAAGGCGAGGATCCATTATTTATAACTGATGTATAAACTTAACTGTAGATCCCCGCCTTTGCAGGGATGACGATATTTTTTATAGAGTCAACCGCTGTGCGCCCACTCGGGGATGACGGCACTACAGAATGATTAAACGTCTAGATTAGACACAGATAGTGCATTGCGTTCAATAAATTCACGGCGTGGTTCAACTTGGTCACCCATCAGTGTATCAAACACCTCATCAGCAACGATCGCATCTTCGATACTCACTTGCAGCATACGACGCTGCGATGGATCCATGGTTGTCTCCCATAACTGTTCTGGGTTCATTTCGCCCAAACCTTTATAACGCTGGATGGTTAAACCACGCTCAGATTCTTTCAGTAACCATTCCATGATTTCTTGAAATGAGCTTGACTGCAACTCGCGTTCACCACGTTTTATAACTGCGCCCTCGCCTAACATGCCGTCTAGTTTGGTCGACAGGCTGGTTAGGGTGTTGTAGTCGGGTGACTTAAAGAATGCCGGATCAAGCACTACTTCATAGTCATTGCCATAGACTCGACGACTAAAACGCACGCTGTACTGCTTGTTTTCGTCTATCGGTGTATCCACTGAGTACTGTGATGTTGGATCCAACTCACGATTCAGATACGTGAGTAACGAACTACCAAATTTCTCAGCTAGCTTTTGATCGCCTAATTGTTCTGACGTCAGCGGCGTCACTTTCAGCATTGACTCTAGGATGTCGCGGTTAACCTTCCGCTCCATACGATTGAACACCAAAGTTAAGCGCATGTATTCATTCGCTAAGGTTTCAAGCGCAGAATCACTCATTGCTGGAGCACCATCGTTAACCTGCAGCTTTGCGTTTTCTAGTGCAAGCTGTAGCAAATGAGCATTAAGCTCAGCATCATCCTTTACGTACTGCTCTTGCTTGCCCTTCTTGATTTTATAAAGTGGTGGTTGCGCTATGTAGATATGCCCACGACGAATCAGCTCGGGCATTTGCCGATAAAAGAACGTTAGTAAAAGGGTGCGGATGTGAGAGCCATCAACATCGGCATCGGTCATGATCACGATGTAGTGATAACGCAGTTTGTCGGCATCGAATTCATCTCTGCCAATACCGGTGCCCAATGCCGTAATAAGCGTACCCACTTCAGCTGATTGCAGCATTTTGTCGAAACGAGCTTTCTCAACATTCAGAATTTTACCTTTAAGCGGCAATATCGCCTGTCGACGACGGTCCCTACCCTGCTTCGCTGAACCACCTGCAGAATCGCCCTCCACCAGATAGATTTCTGATTTTGCCGGGTCGCGTTCTTGGCAGTCGGCTAACTTACCTGGTAAGCCAGCGATATCTAAAGCACCTTTGCGTCGCGTCATTTCGCGCGCTTTACGGGCAGCTTCTCGTGCACGTGCAGCTTCTAAAATTTTGCCTGTTATTTCGCGGGCTTCAGTTGGATGCTCTTGCAAAAAGTCGTTTAGGAATTCACCTAACACTGATTCTACGCAGCCTTTAACTTCTGATGAAACTAGCTTGTCTTTAGTCTGTGATGAAAATTTAGGGTCAGGCACTTTGACTGACAATACTGCTGTTAAACCTTCACGCGAATCATCACCAGTAGTCGATACTTTGGCTTTGGATGCAGCACCGGATGCTTCCATGTATTGGTTAAGCGTACGGGTTAGCGCCGATCGGAAACCCGCCATATGGGTACCACCATCACGCTGCGGAATGTTATTAGTAAAGCAGTAAATATTTTCCTGGTAGCTGTCGTTCCATTGCAGAGCCACTTCAACAGCAACGTCGTCTTTTTCACCCAGTGTATGCAAGACAGTATTGTGAACGGCGGTCTTTTTGCGGTTTAAATGCTCAACAAACGCGCTTAAGCCACCTTCTGCTTCGAATACCTCAACTTTATCCGACCGTTTGTCCTCTAAGCGGATGCGCACGCCGCTGTTTAGAAACGAAAGATCGCGCAAACGTTTAGCCAGCTGCTCGTATACAAACACAATATTGGTAAACGTGTTGGCGCTGGGCTTAAAGTGGATCTCTGTACCCGATTTGTCGGTTTTACCGATCGCCTTGATATCGCTGACGGGCTTACTGTCTTCGTATCGCTGATGATGGATCTCGCCATTTCGGTGAATGGTGAGCTCTAACCACTCACTGAGCGCATTAACTACCGAAATACCCACACCGTGCAAGCCACCAGAAACTTTATAGGAGTTGTCGTCGAACTTACCACCCGCATGCAGCACTGTCATGATGACTTCGGCCGCCGACTTACCCTCTCCTTCATGGTTATCAACAGGAATACCGCGCCCATCATCAGATATGCTGACTGATTCGTCAGGGTGGATAACCACATCGATCTGATTACAATGCCCCGCTAAGGCTTCGTCGATAGAGTTATCAACAACCTCAAACACCATGTGGTGAAGACCCGTGCCATCGTCGGTATCGCCGATATACATACCTGGGCGCTTGCGAACGGCATCCAAGCCTTTGAGCACTTTGATATTGGAGGAATCGTAGTTGGGCTCTTCAGCGTCAGGTTTATCTTTATCAGCCATTTTCGAGACGAAATTCCGGGTACGGTAACCCGAGAATTATACGCTCTTTTGGACATCTCCGCCGGTGACCGAAAACTGTACGATCTCTGCAGATGGCAGCTCAAACGGCTCAGTTGAGGTCAAAAATACCTGAGATCCTTGCTTTTGTAGCTGTGTCAATATTTTGACTGATTGTTGATCATCGAGTTCTGCAGTTAGATCATCACACAATACAATCGCCCTATTCTCAGTGGACGCGTGCAATAAACTCAGTTGAGCCATATGCATTGCATAAATCAACGTTTTTTGTTGTCCTCGTGATAGAACCTGCTTAGCGGCATGCCCGGATACATCGATATGCAAATCTGCTCTATGTGGGCCAACTGTCGTCGTTCGGAATCGCCGGCAGTTAGAACGGCTCCGAGCCAATGCATCGGTCAGGTTCATATCCTCGGTCCAACCTTGTTTGAACTGATGTTTCACATGGAACGCTGTCTCCATTTCGTTTAGCTGGATTTGAAGCAGCGACCCTAAGCTGGCAATGTAGCGCTTTCGCATATCAGTCAACTCTGAACCTGAATCGATAAGTTGCTCATCCCAGGTATCAATCTCAGAATCATTAGCATTATCTTTTAAGGCCTGATTACGTTGCGCTAGCGCTCTGCGGAAGTGTTTCCAAACGCCAAAAAAAGACGGTTCCACATGGAACGTTCCCCAATCGATAAATTGGCGGCGTCCACTTGGGCCATCCTGTATTAATCCATGACTATCGGGTGTCAGAGCCTTAACTGGCATCATCTGTGTAATCGAAGACATACTAGCCAGTGGCTCGTAATCTAAACGTAGGGAAGTCGTTCCATCTCTATTTCGCTGCAGCCCCGTGCGATGGGACTTTTGCCCAGCATTGTCAGTCATTTGGCTAGTTAGGATAAAGCTTTCCTGATCGTGCCTAATGAGTTCTTTAACTTTTCGGGTGCGGAACGAGTGTCCAGAGGATAAACAATGGATTGCTTCGAGAACAGCGCTTTTACCTGCACCGTTATGACCGGTAAGAAGGTTGAAGCCAGAACAGGGTGAGAGTTGGGCTTGCTCGATATTTCGAAACTGCCCAATCTCTAATTGGGTCAGAATCACAAACGCATCGGCATGACGACATACTTACTGTCGCTAGTATCTTCTGGCATCACCAATGCGCTGCTATTGCCGTCTTTAAGTAAAATACGCACATTTTCAGTGGTAACTGAATTCAGCACATCCAGCAGGTAAGTGACGTTAAAACCGATCTCGGCTTTGTCTCCAGTATATTCAACTTCCATTTCATCAACGGCTTCTTCCTGGTCCGGATTGTTACTCGATATGCTCAAAACACCGGTTTCCAGGCTCAACCGAACACCTCGGTATTTTTCGCTACTAACAACTGACGCTCGAGTGAGGGCGGCTTTCAGCGTATTCCCATCAACCGTAATTTCTTTATCTCCATCAATAGGAATTACTCGGTTGTAATCAGGAAAACGTCCTTCTATCAACTTGGTGGATAGCCGTACATCGCCAACCTGAATTTGTAGATGTTGCTGTGTTATCGCCAGCTGCACAATTTCGTCGTCATCCACAGAGCCCAATAAGCGCTGCAGTTCTGAAACACTTTTACGCGGAATAATCGCCCTGACCGGATCTGAAGGATTAGCATCAGTGGAAAGTTGAGAATAGGCGAGGCGGTGCCCATCCGTTGCAACGCATGATAAGCGATCCGAGCTTATTTCCAACAACATGCCATTAAGATAAAACCGAACATCTTGCTGTGCCATTGAAAAACTGGTGCTGCGTATGCAGTGTAATAACTCCTGCGCACTCAGCGACACTATTTGGGCGTTATCCAACGGTTTTAGAATAGGGAATTCTTTTGCTGGCAATGTGGCCAATACAAACCGACTACGTCCAGATTTAAATTTTACCTTCCCATCGCTCACTTCAAGATCGATACGAGCAGCTTCAGGTAGGTTTTTACAAATGTCGAGAAGCTTGCGAGCCTGTACCGTCAGATCACCATCCTGATCGATATGCAATTCGGCAGTTGCCTGCATTTCGATTTCGTTGTCGGTTCCCGTCATGGTCAGGGTGCCATTCTTCGCTTGGATCAAAACGTTACCCAGAATAGGGGACGTCTGTTTGCGTTCGACAGCGCCGAATACATGCTGAAGAGGGAAGAGTAACGTTTCTCGTTGTGCGCTGAATTTCATGTGTAAGTAGTAAAAAAGATTTTTTATATATAAATATTATTATTACTATTATTAGCCAAGAACAACTCTGTTGATAAAACCTAATAACGCTTATTTTTCAACAACTTAAGACCTAAAACCGTCATGTATAATTGCTCCTGAACTTATCCAACAAGTTGTGCATGGATTGTGGATAAGTTGAGTTGCTTGTAGTGGAGTCTATTTTGTCTACCACTTATCCACAACCCTTCCACTGGGTTATACGTTCATTCAACTAGTCAACATACGCATCAAGTTAGAGTAATCCTCACGGATACCCGTGTCAGCTTCACGTAGCTCAGCAATCTTTCTGCACGCATGCAACACCGTCGTGTGGTCACGCCCACCAAAGGCTTGTCCAATCTCAGGTAAGCTTTTGCTGGTGAGTTCCTTAGCTAGGCTCATCGCTACCTGCCTAGGCCGCGCAATGGATCGTGAGCGGGTTTTAGCAGAGAGGTCTGCAAGCCGAATCTTATAGTACTCGGCTACGGTTTTCTGAATATTCTCCACTGTAACAAGTTTTGCCTGTACTGCAAGCAAATCACTTAGGGCTTCTTTAGCGAATTCTAGCGTGATGGGAGCACCAGTGAACTGAGAGGTCGCGATTACTCGGCGCATGGCACCCTCTAGCTCTCGTACGTTTGAACGGATGTGTTTTGCCAGGAAGAAGCTCACCTCTGATGGCAGTGGAGAGCCAGCCAGCTCAGCCTTGCTATTAATGATGGCAACGCGCATTTCAAGCTCTGGTGGTTCCACAGCAACTGTTAAACCCCAACCGAAGCGGGTGACCAAGC
>CALGND010000143.1 GCA_937958675.1 uncultured Granulosicoccaceae bacterium | reverse complement strand
CTACCCTTGGCAATGGAACGGTGACAGCATGGATTACTCTGTGGCCATGGCTGGGTTGGCAAGCGTGGACGGACGTGAAGTTGTTTTTTAATCGGATCTTTAACGCACGGCGGTTAGGAAACTACCTATGAACAATACAGTGCTAAAACGAAGCGCAAATTCTAATGTTATCGAGGCAGTTGATCAGTTCGACGGCACATGCGCGCAACAACTTACTGCTCACCAAACGCCGGCTCTCGACCAAACACTTCAGCTACCATTGGCTCGAAAAAAGACAGCGACTTGCTCTTAAAATCAGGGTCAAAGCAATTTTGATCATACAAATGGCAAAACTCGACCGCATCGTCATACCATTTATTATCTTTATAGCGGTCACGCGCGTGCCTATCACCACCTGTGAAGTGGGCGTAATAAAACATCTGGAACACACCATGTGTTTTGATAATCCAATAAATTCGTTCTTCTACGTAAGGGCGCAGGATAGAGGCTGCCATTTCGCTGTGGCTATATGGCGCTAACTCATCACCAATATCATGTAGCAATGCCGCCACAACATATTCAGTTGATCTACCATCTTGATGGGCTCTAGTGGCACTTTGCAAGGAATGCTCTAGCCGCGATACCTTATAGCCCGAGAACGAATGCTCAAGCTTTTTAAGCGCATCTACTAGTCGACCGGGTAAACCTTCGGCATATTCTTCTTCGTGCTGACCAAGGAATGCGTAATCCTCTTTAGTACCATCGGCCATATTGATAAAGCTAACAGTTTCCATTTTGATCTCCGGCTAGGTAGGGTTTTTAAGGCATGTGATTTTCATTGGGCACTCGAACCGATAACCAAGTGGCTTACCATATTCTTCAAACAAGGCCTCCACTTTACTATTACGCACATCATCCTGCGAGTAGTGAGTATTAAATGAACTCTCTACGTAATAATCAGCAAACTCGTCCCAGCCACTGTACTGCTTAACATTAAAATATTCCACTACCTGTGATTCTGCAAATAGAGTTTTACCCAAAGTATTAAGCGCAAGTTGCGCATCCGCCCTAACCTGTTTTTCATCATGAAATAAGCTCATGACTTCATTCAGCACGCCTTCAGCTACTGGCTCCATCGCACAAAGGAAACCATTAGGCTTTAATACTCGTACAGCTTCAGCAAACACACTACGGTACATATCCATGGGTATATGATGTAAAGAATAGGAAAATAAGATGCCATCAATCGATGCATCCTCCGCGGGTAGCACCTGCGCTCCCGTTTCGACAAATTCAATATTAGGTTCTGCAGGTAATTCGAGATTGTGTTTAGCTTGTATTGGGTCTGGATCAATCGCCAAAACCTGAGCACCCCTACTAGCCAATGCACGCGAAAAACGCATCGCCCCGCAACCCGCGTCGACCACCCGCAAGCCATCGACATTTAATAGCTTATCCAATTCAGCCAAATCATTGCTGGCGCTACTAGCTTGTGCGTTCATAGTCGTTGTTTGAATTTGGATTTTCCCGATTCTACCAAACTCACCCAACCCCCTGCCAGCACCAATACGCCCAAGCTACATGGTAAGGCTTGGCAAGCGCCAACTAAAACCCATACAAAAATGCCGCCCGAATTATCGGGCGGCAACGGGTACTGCTGGAGAGACTATGATTGTGCTTAAGCGGAAGATTAACGGGTAGTCGATACTAAGCTAATCACCTTATTAACACCTTCAACTTTCAAAGCGGCCTGACGAGCTTGATTAACGTCATATCGGCTATCCACAACACCAAAGAGAGTCACTGTGTCGCCGTTGATAACACCATTGACGTTGCCGCTCGCAGTTGCAGAGTTAAGCGTGCTATTCAGATCTTGCTTAGAAATCATCGCAGAAGCAGGTGCAGAGGCAAAAGCAGCCAGAACAAGGGCAGAAGCTAGGATTCGAAGTTTCATAATAATTTCCTTTAAAAAGTTAAGTTGTTTAGTTAACGAAGCGTTATTGCCTCGCCATGGAAACTATTATCGGGGGCGCCCTTTGCGAGGGTATTGCGAGTTCTATACATCGGTGTAAAGTCGAGTTTTTGCACTAAACCGTGAGGCGCGTAAGCAATTATCCTGGGGGTTCTAGCTGGCATGAATGCCGGCGTGAAGCCACATATGGCTAGGCTCGCGGCGAGGAAGTCCCACTCGCACCTCATTTATACCCAATTCCGACATAACGAGATTGCCAAAAACATCGTTTTACGGTACTTTGACGTTGAAACTTCGGGGCGGGGTGTAATTCCCCACCGACGGTAGGGTGTGCGATGCATGCCAAGCCCGTGAGCTGTGTTCGGCGCCTTCGCTAAACATGGTTGATCTGGTCAAATTCCAGAGCCGACGGTCATAGTCCGGATGGGAGAAGTTATCGCTAGTAGGCAGCCGCGTGCATGTTATACACGTGTGCCTGCCCCGCTATCAATGCGCCCTGTTGGTTCGTATAAGCACGACAAATACGATAAATGACACACGGGGCCGGCAATGCCAGCACACAACCACTATATGCAACGCGCTATTGCGATTGCCAAACAAGCCAGCGGGCAAGTTACGCCTAATCCGCTGGTGGGCTGCGTGGTGGTTAATAACAATAAAATAGTGGGTGAAGGCTATCACCAGGTTTATGGCCAAGCGCATGCTGAAGTCAACGCACTCAGCGATGCTGGCAGCAAGGCAAAAGGCTCGACAATTTATGTCACCTTAGAGCCCTGCTCTCATCAAGGCCAAACACCACCGTGCACTAGCGCGATTATTTCCGCTGGTGTAACCCGAGTGGTTTACGCAGTAGCCGACCCTAATCCACAAGCCTGCGGTGGTGCCGCGCTACTTCGTGAACACGGCATTGAAACCATTCAAGGCATAGAGGCGCACGCGGCTCAACATTTAGCGCGTTTCTTTTTACATCACGTTAAAAACAACACACCCTACGTTATTGCTAAATACGCCAGCAGCATGGATGGCAAGATAGCTTGCCATACCGGAGATAGCCAATGGATAACCGGCGCGCTAGCTAGACAACGAAGCCATGAGCTGCGCCAATCAGTTGATGGTATTTTGGTGGGAGCACAAACGGTTATTGATGACAATCCATCGTTAACAGTACGTCTACCAGAAACCACTCTCCCACAGCAGTCGCTGCGTAACCCTATTCGTTTTGTACTGGATTCAAGCGGCCGGGTGCCACTGAATAGTGCTTTGTTTCAAACTAATGACGCTGCAACAACGCAAGTACTCACTACAGAGCGAATGCCTGCCGATCATATGCAACGATTACAAGATCAAGGCGTCCGTGTTGCTCAGATCGAACTAGATACAAATACACAACGCGTATCTGTCCCTGCAATGCTTAACACCTTAGGCAAGCAAGGCGTGCAGAGCCTGATGGTTGAAGGTGGACAAGCTGTCTTGGGCGCTTTGATGGATGAGAAAGCAATTAACGAAACTTGGGCTTTCTTTGCGCCAAAGTTCATTGGGGGTGCGACAGCACCAGGGCCAATTGGCGGTAATGGTATCGACGCCATGCCCCAAGCTGCCAGCTTGTGCAACGTTGTACACGAACAACTTGGCGATGATTGGTTAATCCGTGGAGATATGCAATACATGAGAGGTGTCGCTTGATGTTTACCGGTATCGTTGAAGAGATGGGCAAAGTACGAAGCTGCCAAGAGTCCGGTGGTGGTTTTGATCTTTCAGTTGCCTGTGCAGTGGTACTCGAGGGCACGCAACTAGGTGACAGCATCGCAGTCAATGGTGTGTGCTTAACCGTTACTAACCTTGATGGCGATGGGTTTACCGCAGGGCTTGCACCTGAAACACTCAAACGCACCAACCTTGGTCAGCTTGGTTCCGGTAGCCCAGTCAATCTAGAGCGATCCGTGACACCTACTACTCGCATGGGCGGCCATTTTGTTCAAGGCCATGTTGATAACGCCGGTGCGATAACTGAATTTCGAAAAGACAAAGACGCGTTGTGGGTCAGCATAAAAGCACCTGCGGAGCTAATGAAATTTATCGTCCATAAAGGCTACGTAACGCTAGATGGCACTAGCCTCACCGTCGTCGATGTAGGCCCAGACTGGTTCAATGTCACCTTGGTGGACTACACACAACAACACATTATTATGCCTGGCAAGAAAGTCGGCGACGCCGTCAACATTGAAGTTGATGTGCTGGGCAAATATGTAGAACGATTGTTACAACATACGCAGCCTGCAGCTCCACTGACTGCTGATTTTTTAAAAGAGAACGGTTATGACTGACAGCAAACTTGCGTCGATCGAAGAAGCACTTGCCCGCTACGCCAAAGGTGAGTTCATTATTATCGTTGACGACGAAGACCGTGAGAACGAAGGCGATCTTGTCATCGCCGCAGAATTTATTACCGCTAACGCCGTTAATTTTATGGCCACTCATGGCAAGGGGCTAATCTGTTTAGCCATGCATAGCAGCTTGCTTGATCGCCTAGAGATACCACTGATGGTGCCGCAAGAGCAAAACCGCAGTGGTTTTGGCACCGCGTTTACAGTATCAATTGAAGCAGTGGAAGGGGTATCAACGGGTATCTCCGCAGAGGATCGTGCTCGGACGATAAAAGTACTGATTGACCCTGCTACCACCAAGGCTGACATCGCCATGCCTGGGCATATGTTTCCACTGCGCGCAGCAGACAACGGCGTATTAGAACGTCGCGGCCAAACTGAAGCCTCCGTTGATATGTCCATCCTTGCAGGCTTAGCACCCGCAAGCTCAATCTGCGAAATCATGAACGATGATGGCACCATGATGCGTTTGCCTTCCATACAAGAGTTTGCAGCTAAGCACGATATCCCGGTTATATCAGTTGAGGCCTTAGTTCAATATCGCATGACACTAAAAGACGATATAAAACCCAAAGTGGTAAGCGGCTCTGAGGTGAACCTTATTGGCAAGAGTACCCTACCCACTGAACACGGCATATTTGATATTCAAGTATTCCGTGACGAACAAGGCTTTGAGCACAGCACCTTGAGCATACAAACAAATAAAGACGCCATTCCGCTGGTGCGCCTACATTCTGAGTGCTTAACCGGTGATGCATTTGGATCACTACGTTGTGATTGCGGCGAACAGCTTCAGTCATCTTTAAAGATGATGGCCGAACACGGATGCGGTGTATTGGTTTACCTACGACAAGAAGGCCGAGGCATTGGCTTGGGCAATAAAATACGCGCCTACGCTTTACAGGACGAAGGGCTCGATACGGTAGATGCAAACCATCAGTTGGGATTCCCTACTGATGCGCGTAGCTATGATGTCGCAGCGACCATATTGGGTCATCTTGATATTGGCAAGCTGAATTTAATCACTAACAACCCTGACAAAGTAAAAGCTATGCAAGATGCCGGTATTACAGTAGCCGATCAAATTCCATTAATCATCGCTGAGCAACCCTACAACGCCTCTTATCTGAACACCAAAGCAAACCGCCTTGGTCATCAGTTAAAGCAACCGAACTAAGCAACAAAGCACAAGAGACACGGCTATGAGCAAAACACTAGAAGGCAATCTGATTGGCACAGGTTTAAAAATCGGCATCGTTGCAGCACGCTGGAACGATTTCATGGGCGACAAGATGCTCACCGGCGCAATCGATGCCTTGGTACGTCACGATGTATCAGACGACGACATCACTATTGCCATGGTACCTGGCAGCTACGAGATTCCATTAGCTGCTAAGCGTATGGCTGATAGCAAAAAGTACGATGCGATTGTCTGCCTTGGTGTGTTGATCCGTGGCGGCACCTTACACTTCGAGTTAATCGCAGGTGAAGCCACCAAGGGCATTGGTATGGCATCCATGCAATCTGGGGTGCCCATTGCATTTGGTGTAATCACGACCGAAACAATCGAACAGGCTATCGAACGCACTGGCTCAAAGGCTGGCAATAAAGGTGTGGAGGCGGCATTGGCGGCCATTGAGATGGCAAATTTGCTGAAAGTGCTCGACTAGGCTGCGATTTTCCAATCCTTTATTGCAGGTATGCGCAAATCCATTATTATCGGTTTTATCACTGCTTGCTTGCTTGCTTGTCTATACGCCGCCATTTACTTTTACGAACTAAACCGTAGCGCGCGAGATAAAACAGCTTCAATGCAGGCTCAAGTGGTTGAGCTTGATAAGCACCTTGAGCGCTTATCGTTTATTCCTAAACTATTGTCCGATGATGCTCATATACTGACACTTGTACAAAATAAAAACCCTGAAAATAGCGTACTGGCAAACACTCGACTACAAAAAATAAAACAAGAAAGCGGGCTGGATTTCGCCTTTTTAATGGATACGAAGGGAAACACCATCGCTGCCAGTAACTGGCAAAGCGAAGTTAGCTTTATCGGCGAAAACTATTCGTTTAGGCCTTACTTCAAAAAGGCAATGACAGGGCAACGTGCTACCTATTTTGCAGTTGGCGCAACCACCGGCGTACCCGGTTATTTTATTGCAGAGCCGGTGCTTTTAAACAACGGTGTAGCCGGCGTCGTTGTCGCAAAGATGGCATTAACCGCGCCGGTTGAAACGTGGCGGTCTCAGCCACATGATTCGGCAGTTGTTGATGAATTCGGTGTAGTGATCTTGTCATCTAATGAATCACTTTTATACCAAACTACACGAACACAAACTACGGCAGAGCTTGCCGCAATACAAGCTGAGCGTAGGTATTCCGTTGCCACTCCTGAGCAAACAGACCCTCAACAGCCGTTGGCAAAGTATCTAACTTATTCCACCGCATTAAACTTGGAGCCTTGGCAATTTTATACGCTCGTTCCAGCGCAAGTTATACATTGGGAGTCACTAACCAAGACCGCCATCATATTAGTTGGCCTGTTAACATTGTGGCTACTCTACCGTACCTACGAACAACAACATAGGCTTGTCACAAACGAGCAGAAGCATTCGAAAGAATTAGAAGAGAAAGTTAGGCTACGCAGCGACGAACTAGAACGCGCACAGGGTGCATTGATAGCTGAATCCAACTATGCCATTTTGGGAAGGATGTCAGCTGCGATCAACCATGAGATCAATCAACCGCTGACAACACTGCGCTTAAATTTAGCATCACTACGAAAACTAATCGAAAACCCTGTCGACAACATTGGCGACATAGAACAATCCGTCATTGAAAGTGACCGTACAACCAAGCGTATATCCAGGGTAATTACAAGCTTACGAAATTATACACGTAGCAACTCAATGAATATTGAGTCTGTAAGCGTAAACAGGCTCATTGCGGATGTGGTTAGTATTATTCAAACTGAGCGGCAAACGATGTCGGCTCACTTGGTGGTACAAACTCCAGAGGCCGGCATAGTTTTACAGGCAGACAACGTATTGATACAGCAAGCTCTATTGAATTTACTTTACAACGCGATTGATGCCGTCATCGCTAATCCCTATCCTAAGCTTTTTCTTACGGTGTCTAGTCCACTATCACTAAGGCAAGTTTCCCCTCTATTTTCTGAACAGTTGCATCACCAGGCAATATCCTATCTAGATTCTGATAAAAACTATATAGTGATCGCGGTAAAAGACAATGGCGACGGTGTGCCAGAGCACATCGTGGCAACACTCTTTGAACCATTCACCACAGACAAACCCAATCATAGAGGGCTAGGTCTTGGTTTAACCATTGCCAATCAAATAGCAGAAGGCCATAAAGGCTTGCTCATGTATGCAAGAGTAGACGAGAGCAGCGTTTTCTCTTTGATACTGCCAGCAAAGCCACTCTAAAAATACGAAAAACATGACCAATAGTGGAAATAGTGATTTTACGGTATTAGTTATTGATGATGATCAAGACGTGCTAGCTGCAAATGCCCGTTACCTGCGTTTAAACGGGATCAACACCTTGATTTCAAATTCTGCACTCTCCGCGCTGGAAAGATTAGAAACAGACTCGGTTGATGCCATAGTGACTGACCTAAGAATGCCTGAGTGCGATGGGCTTGAGTTTGCTAGAAAGGCGCGTGCGTTTCGTCCACTAACACCTATTGTGTTTGTTTCTGGTTTTGCCCAAATACCTGATGTGGTAAAAGCGATGCGACTCGGTGCAGTGGATTTTTTGGAGAAACCTGTTGAGCCAGACCATCTATTAACCATTTTGACTGATTTGCGTTATCGCTACGATGGTATAGCCAGCTCCCAGAGCATCGCATTTGGCTTACCGGATCAGGAAGCCTCTTTTAAAGACCGCGTATTAGCCTACGAAAAGTACGTCATCGAAACCACACTACAAAGCCACAACGGCCGCATCGCTGACGTAATTGATACCTTAAAAATCAACCGCCGGACACTGAACGACAAGATGCTGCGTTTAGGCATTAATCGCTCGCTATAAGCTGTTTTAAGCAATTTTCTGCCAATCGAAGTAATTCTAGACAAACACCCAATCCTCAAAAATACATTTTTACTATAAATATCAATATATTAGCTACCTATTGCTTAATAACCGTTTTGCATTAACACTAGCTCCAAGTCATTTCGGCTTTTTACTTGTTAATTTTTATCACGACCGGAGGAACAATGAAGCTACGTAAGTTATCCACCTTAATAGGTGCCGCTGTATTGTCTGCAATGACAATGACAGTTCAGGCAGAGGACGTTGACTACATACTCAACACAGCATCTACTGGCGGTACCTACCACCCAGTGGGAACAGCCATCGCAACCCTATCCAAGGTTAAGTTACTGCCTAAGCAAAAGTTCAGCTTGACTGCTGTTAACTCAGCAGGTTCAGGTGCTAATGTTCAAGCACTGGCTGCCAACACTGCACAGTTTGCCATTTTGCAAGGCCTATACGGCTCTTATGCAGCAACGGGTACTGGCCCTGTTTCTGAGCCGCAAGCAAACATGCGTTCAGTCTCTATGCTTTGGCAAAACGTCGAGCAATTTGTCATTGCTAACGAATTGGTAAAAGGCGGCACAGTCAGCGACATGATGGAAGCCAAAGGCAAAATGGTCGCCATGGGCAAGGAAAATTCAGGCACGTTGGGTTCTAACCAAGTACTACTTGAAGGCTTGGGTGTTGATTTTGCCAACGACTTTCAATTCATCCACGCGGGTTACGGCCCATCTGTCGATGCTATGGCTAACGGCCAAGCGGTCGCAGCGGGCATCCCTTCTGGCCCACCAACTAGCGCTATCACAAAGTTGATGTCAGCAAATGGCGACAAATTTACGTTGCTGTCAGTAACTGAAGAAGAAGCAGCGAAAATGGATGGAGGCCGCAACTTATGGGTTCCATACACAATCGCCGCAGGTACTTACCCTGGTGTTGATAAAGATGTCACTACGGTTGCGCAGCCAAACTTCCTAGCGGTTAATGTCGATGTGGACGAAGAACATGTATACATGCTGACTAAAACACTCTACGAAAACCTACCATTCTTACAAGCGATCCACCCAGCCACCAAAGCGATGAAAATCGAAGCGGCCATGGCTGGCTTACCAGTACCGCTACACGCAGGTGCGCTAAAGTATTATAAAGAAGTAGGTTTAGAAATCCCTGCGCATTTAATGGCAAAGTAATATTGTTGTAAGGAACTGTCGTTCCCGCGCAGGCGGGAATCGATGCTCGAGCACACATGGGTCCCCGCCTCCGCGGGGACGACAGTTTCCTCCCCACCTAAAAATGACCCGCAGCGATGAACACATCACCACCACACATTAAAGATCGCCTGTTTGATATCGACGGCATAATGGATATGCCATGGTATGCAAAGCTATGTTTTGCGGGCACGATCATTTTTGCACTTTGGCATCTCGCAACCAACCTTGTATTACATGAACCTGGCAGATGGCAGAACGCCATTCACTTTGCTGGCTTTGGCTTTTTAGCAGCAGTGACGACACGCAGCTTCGGCAACAAGCCCTCCACACGTTTATCTATCACCATTAACACCGTGTTCGGTTTTCTAATCGCCGCCTCCGCACTATGGATTGCGTATGCTGAGAACGGCGTGTACGAACGAACACTTGCTCAGACTGGATTGCCTTGGCAATTCACACCAATCGATTGGATAGCGGGTTTTATCGTTATCTTTGGTGCTATAGAACTCACTCGTCGCTTAACCGGCTGGATTATCCCAATACTCATCATGTTAGCGATGGGTTACATTCTCTATTTTGGCAAGTTGCTACCCGGCGCTTTTAGAGCTGCAAGCTTGCCTCTTGATGACGTGCTGTTTCGCTCTTTGTATAACGACGAAGGCATGTTCGGCATTATCACGACAATATCCTCTGCCAATATCACCCTGTTTATGATCTTTGGTGCATTCTTGGTTGTCTCAGGCGCTTCTGACTTCGTTATCGAAGCATCCAAAGTAATCGCGGGGCGAATGCGCGGAGGGGCTGCTTTTGTTTCCGTAATCTCATCCGCGCTAACCGGCACTATCTCAGGCTCTGCTATCGCCAATACGGCATCCACTGGCGTTATCACAATACCGCTGATGAAATCCAACGGCTTTAGGCCGCAATTCGCAGCAGGAGTTGAAGCAGCTTCATCTACTGGTGGGCAATTGATGCCACCAATTATGGGTGCTGGTGCATTCATCATGGCAAGTTACACCGGTATTCCGTATGGCACGATTGTCGCGGTTTCTGTGGTGCCAGCGATACTGTACTTTATGTCGGTTGCCTTTATCGTGCGAATCGAAGCGATCAAATACAACATTAGCACTGAGCAAGTTGAGGCAGTTGACAAAGGCAAAATGATATCCGGTTTTTTAAACTTCATTGTGCCTCTTGGCGTAATGACGTATATGCTCGTCACCGGTAAA